>DBLC01000169.1 GCA_002297935.1 Dialister sp. UBA734 | reverse complement strand
AAATGTAGGTGCCGCGAGCTGCATATTCCTTCAGAATATCATTCTGAATGGTGCCAGCCAGAATCTTTTTATCTACGCCCTGTTCGATACCAGCGGAGATGAAGAATGCCAGAATTGGAAGAACGGCACCGTTCATGGTCATGGATACGGACATCTGATCCAGCGGAATACCATCAAAGAGGATGTTCATATCCAGCATGGAGCATACAGATACGCCTGCTTTACCAACATCGCCGATTACACGAGGGTTATCTGCATCGTAACCGCGGTGGGTTGGAAGGTCGAATGCAATGGACAGACCTTTCTGACCTGCTGCCAGGTTTCTCTTGTAGAATGCATTGGATTCTTCTGCAGTAGAGAACCCTGCATACTGACGAACGGTCCATGGACGGAATACATACATGGTGGAGTATGGTCCGCGAAGGAATGGCGGGATACCACTCATGAAATCCAGGTGGTTGCAATCATTATATACATCTTTGGTATAGAAGGGAGCTACCGGGATATGTTCCATGGTTGGTTCATAGAGGGCATCAAAGTCCTTGCCGGTTTTGGCTTCCAGCTTTTCCTTCCATTCATCATAAGAGCAATGGGGATGTTCACCCAGAGAGAGCTGTGTGAAATCAGGATTTGCGTTTGCCATTATTCAATCATTCCTTTCTTTTTCTGCAGCATACGGAGAAGTTCATAGCAGTTTGCTTTGACGCTGATGAAATCATCTACGCCAGCTTTGCGGTAGGTTTCTTCCAGATCTTTTGGAGCAGCACCTGCCAGGAACAGTGTGCCATCTCCGAGAACTTCTTTCAGTCTTGGAGCCAGTGCCGGTACATCTTCCGGATAGGTTGCATCGGTGGAGCAGATAACAGCTACATCATATGGAGTGCCTTTATCATCTGCACCGGCTTTCAGTGCTTCTACGCACTTATCCCAGCGGGAACCCGGTTTTCCTTCATCATCCTGGAAGCCGTTGTTGAGATGAACATTGAATTCACCAACCTGCAGGAAGGAAGTGGAGAAATCGGCTCTTGCTTTATGCTGCGGAATCTTGCCCATGTTGGCCAGGAAAACTTCCACATTTTTGCCTGTTTCTTTGACATATTTTTCTGTATCCCAACGGAGTGCTTCGAAACGTTCAGTCCAGCGATGAGCACCGATAGCTTCGACGGAAATGGAACCTTCGCCATTGCCAGCCACTTCATTGACTTCAGAAAGGGTTGCCCCAGCTTCTACGGCAGCGATGGCTTTATCTACTGCTTCGCCTTCGCCTGCTGCTTTTAGGTCAGACAGTTTCTGACTGCGGAATGCCAGGTCCTGGTCAGCTCTGTAAGCCTTAGCTGCATCGCCCAGTTCTTTCTTAATGGCTTCGGTATCTTCTGGTCTAGCTTCCAGGAGAACTTCACCCATGAGCGGATACATGTTGTTACCAACGGCACGGTCTTTTCTGAGATCCAGTGCTTTGAAACGTTTTTCCAGAACGGCTTTGATTTCAGCCTGTGGATAACCATCCACAATGGCTTTGGTGATGCCGCCCAGACCTTCTACCTTCTGGAATTCAGCCCAGATCTTTTCAGCCATTTCTTTGGTCAGATCTTCAATAGCCCAAGAACCGCCAGCTGCATCGATTGGACGAAGCATACCGAATTCTTCCTGCAGCATGATCTGAAGGTTTCTAGCGATACGACGAGAGAATTCATCACCTTTACGAACCGTGTCATCGTATGGAGCATTGGTGTAAGTATCTACGCCACCAACCACAGCAGAGAAGGCTTCGGTGGTGTTACGGAGCATGTTAACGCCCACATCGAAAATGGTCTTGGTGAAGAATGCCGGTTTGGCATGAATTTTCATAGCACGGTCTTCTTCATCTGCACCGAAGGCTTTCATGATATTGGACCATACCTGACGAGCCGCACGGAGTTTTGCGATTTCAATGAAGAATGTAGCACCTACATTGAAGCCGAAATACAGAGACTGAGAAATATCATGAATGGAAATACCCCGTTTCAGCATCTGACGGATGTATTCTACAGCAACGCCGAAAGTGTAAGCCACTTCCTGTACAGCCTGTGCACCGCCCAGAGAGAACACATCACTTGGAACGAATACAGTAGCCAGGCCTGGTGCATTCTTGCTTGCCCAGCGGATGGATTCTGCCATCTGGTCATAATCTTTGTCCAGTGTTTCTTTGTTCTTGCCATCTGTCAGCAGCTGTGTCAATGGGCTTGCACCAATTACGCCGTGCAGCTTAGACACATCTTTTCCCTGTGCTTTCAGAGCAGCAGCCACCAGAGCCAGTGGAGCCAGAGCGGATTCGCCAGCAAACATCATGAATGGATATTTTGCCAGATCGAGGCCATCCAGAAGGGTATGTACATCTTCCAGTGTGGTCAGGCAGACACCAGTTTCACCTGGTTTTTCTGCATCAGTTACATCTACACCATGAAGGGTAGAATCATCGAGGCGAACATTGTAAACCGTAGAGCCACGATCAATTTCATGTTTCAGGAGTTCATTATTTTCCTTTGGAAGTGCTTCATCACAGGACTGTGCAATGCCCCATGGTTCTTCTTTGTAACCATTGACTTTCTGTCCACGCATGAAATCTCCCATGCCCGGATAATCATCGGTTGGAAGAATAGCGTCCTGTGCGTCCGGACCGGTACGCCAGGTATAAATCGGACTGAAGGTGATGCCTTCGTAAGTCTTGGTATACATCAATTTATCAAACGGTTTGCCTTTCAGAAGAGCGTTGCAGGCATCCACCCATTCTTCATAGGTCGGCGGTGTAAATTCATCAAATGTGACTTTCGGGAAATCGGTCTTACCTTCGGACTGTTTCAGAATCGCTTCCAATTCTTTATCGGTAAGCTGTCTTTCTCCGGATGTTTCTTTTGTTACTTCATCCATGAAATATATCCTCCTTTAATAACTTCCTTTAGACAATTCCAAGAAAACGGAACTGGTTTCACCTCCTTCAGGGCTTCTCGGGAAATTCATTCCATAAAAAAACGACTGTCCCTTTATGGGCAGTCGGAAAACATGAGACTATGAACTAATCTCAATCCCCTCCCCATCTCTCGCAGGTTAAGCGGTGATTCATTGACAGATAGTTCTCCTGGCTCGGATTCCTCGCTTTTGCCAGCCTTCCCAGGTAACCCCAGTGACATATTAGGCAAAGCTCCTCCTTACAGTGGCGGGACCGCTCCGGCTTATACCGGATTCTCTTTTATGCTTTCGCATCTGTCAGCCATATGAAATTGTCTAAATGACTACAGTCTCAGTATAATTCATATTTTCATAAGTGTCAATAAATGTTTTACTCATTTTATTATATTCATTGCTAATTCTTTTCATATTTTATAATATTCTGATTGAAAACCCATGGTTTATTATATTATAATAAGTTTGCAAATTAACTTTTCTTTCATGCATATTATTTATTTTCCAATAAAAAGGAGATTATTATGGCACTGGATTCCAAAACAAAAGAAAACATTAGAGAAGAAGCACTTCGTTTAAGCAAAGAATTTGCCGAACTGGACGGCCGGCGTCCTCGCCTTCTTTTGATTGAAATGGAAAATGACCTTCCAGAAGATCGGGAACAAAGAAAACTGGCAGCCAATGCGTTTGCCGATTCTGGTTGGGATGTGGATGTAAGCCCTCTGGAATCTCCAGAGGACGCTGCTAGAGGTGCCGCCGATAATGATGTACATTTCGTATTCTACACATCCGGCAGCCCCACCAAAGTGAAACAGTCCATTGCCCTCGCCCAGGGACTCTGCCTGTATGGACGGGATGACATCCTCATCGCAGTCCACCAGGTGAAGCCAGAAGAAAAAGAATCCCTCTTCCGCTACGGCATCATCTGCGCCTTCGGTACCGATTACGACTACCTCCAAGCCAGCCTCACCATGCTCAGGATTCTCATTGCCAGAGAAAAGGAAGAACCGGCAGACGATGCGTATTAAGGTGCTGGTGGGATGATTTCTGCTGTGACTTTTGATATGCATATCGTTATACAATGGTTCTGGTGGGATGACTTCTGCGGTGGCTTTTGGTATTCACATCGCTATACTAAGGTTCTGATGGGATGATATCTGCTGTGACTTTTGGTATGCAATCCACTATGCTAGGGTTCTGGGGGCATGATTCTGTTTGTGACTTCTAATATGCAATCCGCTATGCTAAGGTTCTAGGAGCATGATTCCCATTGCGGCTTTTGGTATGTACACCGCTATACTAAGGTTCTGATGGGATGATTTCTGCTGTGACTTTAAGTATGCATAGCGTTATATAGAAGGTTCTGTTGAGATAATTCCATTTGTGACTTTTGAACTGCAAGCAAAAATAAAAAGGTTCTGATTAATGACTTTAAATCGGAACCTTTTTTGTATGGTACAAATATGATGTTTCCTTATCCATATCAATACTACAGAACCTTTGCATACAGGAGACAGCTCCGTCTGTCCCCTATCAAGCTTATTGCTACAGAACCTTCACATACAGTAAGTTCCTCCAGCTCTCTCCTATCCATCCCATCGCTACAGAACCTTAATATCCAGAGAAATCCTCCATCTCTCCCCTATCCATCCCACCGCTACAGAACCTTTATATACAGGGATCCCCTCTATCTCTCTCCTACCCGTCCAATCGCTACAGAACTACAGACCCTTTCAACACACAAAAAAGCAGTGCCGAAGCACTGCTTTTTTCTATGCATATATCAAGCTGATATTAGCCAACGGTGAAGAGAACGTCGCCGCCCTGTACGGACTGACCTTCGGATACCGGCATGCCGGTGATCTTGCCATCGCATGGAGCCATGATTGGGTTGCCCATCTTCATAGCTTCGAGTACGAGAACTTCGTCGCCGGAAGCAACTGCATCACCAACGTGTTTGTTGATGCGGATGACTTTGCCTGGCATTGGAGCTTCAACAGATTCGCCTGCGCCTGCAGGAGCTGCTGCTGGAGCCGGTGCTGGAGCCGGAGCCGGAGCTGGAGCCGGTGCCGGTGCTGGAGCTGCTGCCGGAGCCGGAGCTGCTGCTACTGGAGCTGGAGCTGCTGCCGGAGCCGGAGCTGCTGCTGCAGCGCCGCCATCTTTAACTACTACATCGTAATCCTGGCCGTTAACTGTTACAGTAAATTTTCTCATTGTCTTTCCTCCTAAATGATTGTACTTTCAACTTTCAATTAGAACTGCTGGTTGCTAGCAACGCCTGCAATGCGAGCTGCAGAGGTCCAGCCAGTTCTAGCTGCCGGGCGGATGGAGACGATTTCGCCGCCACCCATAGCAACGATTGCAGCAGCGATAGCTGCTACAACTGCACCATTGTTTGCTGCGGCAGGAGCTGCCTGACGAGCAGGAGCTGCAGCTTTCTTAGGAGCTGCGGCCGGTGCCGGTGCTGCGGACTGATTGAGAGATGAACGTACCTGCCAGATCATGATCAGGGCAATTACTGCAACGATAGCAGCAAAAACCGCGATATACATAACTGTATTGTTATCCATCTGTACCCATCCTTTCAATTAGAGTATTTCGTGCAGCAAATATTAGAGCGGAATGTTTCCGTGTTTCTTTGCTGGATGTACTTCATGCTTGGAAGCAAGCATCTTCAGTGCATTGATGATTGTTGGACGAGTGTTTCTTGGATCGATAACTGCGTCTACATAGCCACGTTCAGCAGCTTTGTATGGAGTAGCGAATTCATCAACATATTCCTTTGTACGCTGTTCTTTGTTTGGATCTTTTCTGAAGATAATGTTTGCAGCGCCTGCAGGTCCCATAACAGCGATTTCAGCGGTTGGCCAAGCGAATACCTGGTCAGCGCCCTGTTCACGGGAGCACATAGCGATGTAGGAACCGCCGTATGCTTTACGGAGAATCATGGTGATCTTCGGTACAGTAGCTTCGCAGTAAGCGAACAGCATCTTAGCGCCGTGACGAATTACGCCGGCATATTCCTGCTGTTTGCCTGGCAGGAATCCTGGTACGTCGACAATGTTGACAACCGGGATATTGAAGCAATCGCAGAAGCGAATGAAACGAGCGGATTTATCGGATGCGTTGTAGTCAAGGCAGCCTGCCATGAATGCTGGCTGGTTTGCAATGATACCAACAGTCTGTCCGTCGAAACGAGCGAAGCAGGTGATGATGTTCTTTGCAAATTCTTTAGCTACATCGTAGTATTCGCCATTATCGACAACGGATTTAATGACATCATACATGTTGTATGGAGCATTGGAGTTGTCTGGCATGAGGGTATCGAGAGCCGGATCGGTTCTGGTCGGATCATCACCGGTTTCAACGATAGGAGCATCTTCCATGTTGTTGCTTGGCAGGAAGGAGAGCAGGTAACGAATCTGTTTAATGCAGTCTTCGTCGTTTTCGCAAGCAAACTGAGCAACGCCGGAAGTACGATTGTGGGTCATAGCGCCACCAAGTGCTTCAGCGGTGATCTTTTCACCTGTTACGGATTCAACTACTGCTGGTCCGGTCAGGAACATCTGGGATGTCTTCTTAACCATGTAGATGAAGTCGGTCAGAGCTGGGGAGTATACAGCGCCGCCAGCGGATGGTCCCATGATTGCGGAAATCTGTGGAATTACGCCGGATGCGATGGTGTTGCACCAGAAAATTTTACCATAGCCGCACAGTGCGTCTACTGCTTCCTGGATACGAGCTCCGCCGGAATCGTTCAGGCCTACGCAAGGTGCACCGACTTTAAGAGCCAGTTCATTTACGTGAACGATTTTAGCTGCATGCATTTCACCAAGGGAACCACCTTCAACGGTGAAGTCCTGTGCGAATGCAAATACGAGTCTGCCATCAACAGTACCATAACCAGTTACTACACCTTCGCCTGGAAGATCTTTCTTTTCCTGGCCGAAGTTGTGGCAGCGGGATTTTACAAGAGCATTGACTTCTACGAAAGTGCCTTCATCAAACAGAAGAGCCAGTCTTTCACGAGCAGTCAGTTTGCCTTTTGCATGCTGTTTTTCAACTTTCTTTTCTCCACCCATAGCCTCAACGTGAGCGAGGTTTTTGTGAAGAAGTTCAATTCTTTCTGCAACAGTTGCCATTCTTACACCTCCAAAAATTTTAGGGACCCCCGTAAGGGGGATGCTTTACCCACCTGGGTAAAGCATTTGCCATCAGTCTCAGTCAATTAAGCTTTGAAAGATGGGCCGCCTGGGCGTTCTGTCAGTTCAAGCAGAAGGCCAGTAGCCTTTGGATGCAAGAATGCGATATGACAGCCGCCAGCACCGATACGATATTTCTTATCGATGAGCGGAACTTCTTTAGCCTGCAGATCAGCGAGGCAAGCTTCGATGTCATCTACACGAAGTGCAACATGCTGGAAGCCATTCTTGCCACCGTTTGCTTTTTCAATGAAACGAGCAATCGGGCCGTCCGGAGTGGTGGAACCCAAGAATTCGAGTTCGCAAGCTTCGGTCTGAGCGGATGGTTTGAAGAAGCTTGTTGTTACATGCTGTTCTTCAACTGTTTCATCCGGAAGGGATGGATCCAGTCCGAGGATGTCTTTCATCTGCTGTTTGATCAACTGAAGATCTTTAACAGCTACGCCTACATGATCGACACAAAGTACTTTGAATGCCATAATAACTCCTCCTTTAAAATTATTTGAATATTTTGCCTACAATGGAATCAACGACAGTGAACGGATCTGTCTTCCGTTCAAAGACGTCTTCCACGCAGTCACTAAATTCACTCGTCTTAACGATATTTTCTTCGATATGACGAGAAATGCGATCGTGAATCATTTCCAGCATTTCGCTCTTAGCCCGTTCGCGTCTTCTTTCTTCAAGAATACCGGATTCTTCGAGATACTTTCTATGATCACCCAGAGCTGCTACTACATCTTCTACGCCCTGGTCTTTGTTCGCAATCGTTCTTTCAATCGGAGGACGCCAGTTCTGGGCTTCGCCCAAATCAAGCATCATTTCGATTTCTACATTCAAACGATCTGCGCCGTCGCGATCACATTTATTGATGCAGAATACATCACCAATTTCAAGGATACCTGCTTTGATAGCTTGAATATCGTCGCCAAGTCCGGGTACGAGCACAACAAGTGTGGTATCCGCATTTTTGACGATATCAACTTCTGATTGACCTACGCCTACTGTTTCGATGAGAATTACATCGAGACCGAAAGCATCCATCAGTTTGACCGCATCTGCAGTCTTACGGGAAAGTCCGCCAAGGCTGCCGCGTGTACCCATACTACGGATATAAACACCCTTATCCAAGGTCAGGTCGTTCATTCGGATACGGTCACCAAGAATGGCGCCGCCAGAGAATGGACTGGTCGGATCGATGGCTGCGATACCAACCGTTTTGCCCTGCTTACGGAACTGCTTAATGAGGGCATCTGACAGTGTGCTCTTACCCGCACCAGGCGCACCAGTAATACCGATGACCTGTGCACGACCGGTATGGTGATAGATCTCTTTCATGATATCTTCGTATCCATCCCGTTCGTCTTCAACGATGGTAATTGCTCTCGCTAAGGCACGTCTTGATCCACCCCAAAAATCTTTCATAGAAAATTCCATAGGTGTGCACCGCCTTTTCGAAGAGTAAATAAATATAGTTGCAATGGGACTGAGAGTGCCCCCAGCCCCATGCAGCTACATTCCAACTAATAAACTGTCAAGCTAGTCAGTCTAAAAGTCAATTATTTTACGTTTTCTTTAATGAAGTCGATAACTTCTTTGGTTGGTGTGCCAGGGGTGAAGATTGCCTTTACGCCAGCTTCTTTCAGGCCTGGGATATCGGATTCCGGAATTACGCCGCCGCCGATAACGAGAACGTTGCCCATTCCTTTAGCTTTCAGAGCTTCAACAACTTCCGGGAAGAGGGTGTTGTGAGCGCCGGACAGCAGGGACAGTGCTACTACATCAACGTCTTCTGCGTCTGCTGCTTCAACAATCTGAGCAACGGTCTGACGAAGACCGGTGTAAATTACTTCCATACCTGCATCACGAAGTGCACGAGCAATAACTTTTGCGCCACGATCATGTCCATCAAGACCTGGTTTAGCTACCAGTACTCTGATACGTTTGTCTGCCATTGTAAATTACCTCCAGAAATATATTGAGTATATTATGTATTCTCTTATTCAGGCTGCCCTAAGATTAAAGGGTGTTGTGTGGTTTGTATTCGCCGTATACTTTACGGAGAACGCCGCAGATTTCGCCTTCGGTGCAGTAAGCACGTACGCAGTCGAGAATGACTGGCATAAGGTTGATATGTTCTGGGCCTTCAGCTGGAGTCTGAGCTGCTTTTTCAAGTTTAGCCAGTTCTTCAGCAACTTTAGCCTGGTCACGGTTAGCTTTATCCTGAGCGAGCTGAGCTTTCTTCTTTTCGCCAACGGAAGCGTCAATTTTCAGAAGGCCGGTAACCGGTGGTTCTTCCATGGTGAATTTGTTAACGCCAACGATGGTTCTTTCGCCGGATTCAACTGCCATCTGCCAAGCATAAGCAGCGTCCTGAATTTCTTTCTGGATGTAGCCTTTATCAATAGCTTCTACAGCGCCGCCCATTTCATCGATCTTACGGATGTATTCTTTAGCTTCTGCTTCGATAGCATTGGTCATAGCTTCTACATAGTAGGAACCGCCGAGTGGATCTACTACATCAGCCAGGCCGGATTCGTAAGCTACAATCTGCTGGGTACGCAGAGCGATGGTTACGGATTCAGTGGTTGGCAGAGCCAGAGCTTCATCACGGGAGTTGGTGTGCAGGGACTGGGTTCCGCCCATAACTGCTGCAGCGGTCTGGAGAGCAACACGGATGATGTTGTTGTTTGGCTGCTGAGCGGTCAGCATGGAACCTGCGGTCTGGGTGTGGAAACGGAGTTTCATGGACTTCGGGTTTTCTGCATGGAATCTTTCCTTCAGAATGGTAGCCCACAGACGACGGGATGCACGGAATTTAGCAACTTCTTCGAGTACGTTGTTGTGAGCGTTCCAGAAGAAGGACAGACGGCCTGCGAATTCATCGATCTTCATGCCAGCTTTCAGAGCTGCTTCGATGTATGCAATACCATCAGCGATGGTGAATGCGATTTCCTGAGCAGCGGTGGAACCAGCTTCACGGATGTGGTAGCCGGAAATGGAAATGGTGTTCCACTTCGGTACGTTTACGGAGCAGTATTCGAAGATATCGGTGATCAGACGCATGGACGGTTTAACTGGGAAAATGTAGGTGCCGCGAGCTGCGTATTCCTTCAGGATATCGTTCTGAATGGTGCCGCGAAGAGCGGTAGCAGGAACGCCCTGTTTTTCAGCAACTGCGATGTACATAGCCAGCAGTACGGAAGCCGGTGCATTGATGGTCATGGAAGTGGAAACTTTGCCGAGATCGATGCCGTCGAACAGTCTTTCCATATCGTACAGGGAGTCGATAGCAACGCCTACTTTACCAACTTCGCCTTCGGACATCTTGTCGTCGGAGTCGTAGCCGATCTGGGTTGGCAGGTCGAATGCGCAGGACAGGCCGGTACCGCCGTTAGCGATCAGGTATTTATAACGTTTGTTGGATTCTTCAGCGGTGGAGAAGCCAGCGTACATACGCATGGTCCACAGTTTACCACGATACATGGTCGGCTGTACGCCACGGGTGTATGGATATTCGCCCGGGAAACCGAGGTCTCTTTCATAATCAAAACCTTCGAGATCGAGTGGTGTGTACAGGTTCTTGTGTTTCAGACCAACTCTTTCCGGATGTTTTGCGCACTGTTTCGCATAGGTTTCATTGTAAGCATCAAGTTTAGCTTTCAGGGATTCGTTAGACATGAGTTCATCTTCCTCCTAAAAAAGTAAGTATGTAAAACTCTAGGAAGCGACTTCCTTATCTCAGTGGCCGCGACTTTGTGTTCTTCTTACCACTTACCTAGGAAATATCTTCCTAATAGGACTTACAAAGCCTTGACTACTGCAGTGCTCATTCGAGTCTTCTTGCAGTAGCTTTGGACTCTTGCAAGCCCATGTATTGACAACTGCCGTATGACAGATATCACCATAGGTTATTATACAATAAAATCAGTATTTGTAAAGCATTAACTGCTCTACTATGCTGCTTCTTGAATAATTAAATTATTTCTTGAAGTGCATATCGCCATTTTCAGCAAGGCTTTCATGGAAAGCGAAAGCTTCTTTGAGGATATGTGGGGTCTGGCTTTCGCCGCATGCAGCGCAAGCTCTTTCATAGTAGTCCATGAGCTGATCTCTGAAGGACGGATGAGCCACGTTGTTGATGATAACCTTTGCTCTTTCTTTCGGGGACAGGCCACGAACATCGGCAACGCCCTGTTCAGAAATGAATACATGGGTATCATGTTCGGTGTGGTCAACATGGGAGCACATCGGAACAACTGCGGAGATCTTGCCGCCTTTGGTGGTGCTGTGGCAGAAGAAGCAGGACAGGAATGCGTTACGAGCGAAGTCGCCGGAACCGCCGATACCATTCATCAGTTTGGTACCAGTTACATGGGTGGAGTTAACGTGACCGTACATATCCATTTCCAGTGCGGTGTTCATACCGATAACGCCGATACGACGAACAACTTCGCCGTTGTTGGAGATTTCCTGTGGACGAAGGATAATCTTCTTGCTGTACTTTTCAATGTTGTCATAGAAACGTTTCAGTCCATCCGGGGATGGGGACAGGGAAGTACCGGAAATCATGTCGATCTTATCTCTATCGATCAGGTCGAACATACCATCCTGAATAACTTCGGTGTATACAGAGAGGTTTCTGAAGTCGGATTCTACGAGGCCATGGATAACTGCGTTAGCAACGTTGCCTACACCGGACTGCAGTGGAAGCAGGTTTTCTGGCAGTCTGCCCTGTTTAACTTCGTTTTTCAGGAATTCAACCAGGTTGTTGCCCATAGCTTCAGCGTCATCATCCAGTGGAGCCAGTGCACGGGTTACGTCTGGCAGATCGCATGGAACGATAGCAGCAATCTTAGCTGGGTCGCATGGAATGTATGGAGTACCTACGCGGTCGCCAGCGCTGGTGATCGGAATCGGTTCACAATGCGGTGGGTTCTTACGCATGTAGATATCAGCCATGCCTACCAGGCCCAGTGGCTGGGTGGTGTTGACTTCTACGATAACTTTCTTAGCGGTGTCTACGAATACTGGGGAGTTGCCGATGGCTGTGGTTGGGTAGAGTTCGCCGTTCGGTCCGATTTTGCAGACTTCAACTACTGCATAATCTGGGCCAGTTACGCGTTCACCTTTAACGTTGGTGAAGAAGCCAGCACGAATCTGCTGAGCTACATGGGACAGGTGAAGATCGAAATAGTTAATCTTGCCAGCGTTGATGGCTTTTCTCAGGTTGCCATTGGTCTGATATGGCATACGGTTTCTGATGCCGTTTACAGCTACCAGTTCGCCATCGATCTGGGAACCAGTGGAAGCGCCAGTCCAGATATCTACCTGGAATGGGGTTTCTTTCATACGTTCTGCGAGTTCATGCATGGTGATCTTCGGATAGCCGCATGGGGTAAATCCGGAAATACCAAGGATGTCTCCTGGCTGAATCATAGCTGCTGCAGTTTTAGCATCACAAATTTTTGCTTTCAGATCTGCGCTTTCAATTCTGCTAAGGAATTCACTATCATTGGTGTCGATCATTACTATCATCCTCCCAAAATAATAAAAATATTAAAAGTCTACAGCATCAAAATATAGGTTTCGCCATTGCTATAGAACTTTTTACCAGTTGTCATTCTCTCACAAAAAAGGGAGTTCACTTATGGATTACTTCATGTTTCGCATGTTTTATAACCTATAAGCAAACTCCTCCTTTTCTAAGGTCCTGTGACTGAATTTCGGTGTCATCTCTGACTACCTGATATATTATACCACACTTTTTCAGATTGTATCGGGAAAAATGCACCTTTTGTTTCTAAAAATCCCTTAAGGGTGTTATAGATTTTTCCTATTGGACAAAATATGAATTTTGTGACTCATAACCAATTCTTTACACTTTGGGGCGTTCATACATATTTCTTACACGGTATTTCATTTTATGTATGTATTTGTTATGGTAGATTGACATCTATGTGGTTTTTGGTGACTGGTGACTCGTGACTGGGGGGAAGTGAAGAGTGAGGAGTGATGGAATGGGCGCACAATTCATAAAGCGCCCCAATACCCCTTTATAACCCTTTTAACCTTGCTACTGGCGATAGCAGCTTATGTTTCACAGAAGAAATTAGCAGAATTATAACCTTATATAAAAAGGAGCGCTTTATGAATTGTGCGCCCCTTCCGCCATTCCTCATTCCTCATTCCTAATTCCTAATTCCTCATTCCTCACTTTAACCCCAGTCACTAGTCACGAGTCACCCTATAGCACGACACGCACAAAGCGCAGAGGCTCCAGAAGCAGAAGGAAATAGAGCGGGCGAACAGGACGTGGTCGCCTACGCTGATCACTGCCATAGCCATGACCATGAGGAGGCCACCGAGGCCCATGGATTTCAGGAACGTATCGTTTCCTTTCTTATATATACGCCAGCAGAGAACGCCTTGGGCGAAGAAAGTAGCTAGGAAGCACAGGCCCCCTGGAATCCCCACTTCGGCCAGCATATTGAGATACATGTTGTGAGCGTGGAATATGAGGACATTTTCGTCTTGGATGAAGAAGTTGTATTCCGGGTAGGCCAGGAAATAGGTGCCCCACCCGATTCCCAGCAGAGGATGTTCTTCAATCATAGCCCGGGTGCTTTCCCAAAGAGCAAAGCGAAGTCCCACGGAAGTATCTTCGCCAGAAAACAGGGACAGGAACCGTTCTGCGATTTGCCCATGATAGACCGCCAGCACCACCGGCACAAGAAGAAATAGGAAGCCAAATCGTTTGTCATAAAATAAGGTAAGGCCCAATACAATGGCCGCCAGGCTCACCCAGGCGCCGCGGCAATAGGTCAACGCCAGACACAGGAGCAGAACCACTAAAATAGCGGCAAATGCATATTTCCGCCGTTTCTCCCCTTCTCGGAGGAAAAACGCGGTCAGAATACTAATCATCATCAGCAAGTACGCCCCTAGCAGGTTCGGATTTTCCAAGGTGGAATACATGCGTCTCCGCAAAAGAGGGAATCGCTCCGGGTCCACCCAGCTTTGGGCTTCCATGTCCGCCGCCATATGGGCTACATTGGCGTATTGAAAAAATCCGTAAGCCGCCACGCAGATGGCCCCAGCCAAAAAGGCATAGAGGGCTTTTTCTTTTTCCGCCGTAGTGGAAATGGTGGAATAAATGAGCACATAAAGTACCCCATAGAGCAGCGGTTGAAAAGCCCAGTTGGCTAGGGAAAAGGCAGTGTCGTGGGACACGAAGGCTGAAGCGGCGGCGCAAAGAAGAAATCCCAGGGGCAATCCCCACCAGGGCGGAAGGGATAGGGATACATCCCCCACTTTCCATCGGTTGAGTCCCCATAAAAAGACCGCCGGAATCAACGTGATGTAAAAGAAATAGGGATCCAGCGGAAGTAAAAATAAAGTGGCATATAATGTATATAATATATGTTTTCTCGAGCAGATGGCTCTTAGGGTATGCATAGGAACCTCTCTTGTTTTTTAATGAGGAATGAGAAATTAGGAATGGTGGTAGGAGCGCATACTATTGGGAAGCGCCCCCTTTTATATTTTCTTATAAATTCACAAAATATCATCATTTCTTTACTTAATTATATAAGAGAGGATAGAAAGGGGCAATAGGGAAATGGTGTCTCGTGACTGGTGACTGGTGACTGGTGATTAGGAAAAAAGAGGAAAGGTTATGATTCTGCTGATTCCTTCTGTGAAACATGAGCTACTATCGCAAGTGACAAGGTTAAAAAGGTTAAAAAGGGTTATGCGAAAACGGTACTTCCATAACCTTTTATAACCCTTTATCCCCCTATATAACCTTATCGCTAGCGATAGCAAGTCATGTTTCACCGAAGAAATTAGCAGAATTTTAACCTTATAAAAAAATACGGCGCTTCCAAATAATTATGCGCCGCACCACCACTCCTCACTCCTCATTCCTAACTCCTCACTGCAAGTAAAAAGAGCCTTCCTCATCAGAAGACTCTTTTCATATCACATCATATCAAAGTTCCAGTCCTGCGTTCATGCCGAAGACTTTCAAGTGGCGGCTGAAGATGGAGTCGCCCCGGTCCTGGAAGTAGCCCAGGTATTCAGCCACGGTGCTGTCGCCGGTGGGCTTTTCTGCACTGGCACTGCCGTAGGCAGTTTTGTCTGCCAGGAAGCGGCCATCCATGGGCATGAAGCCTGCGGAGAGACCTTCAAGCAGAGCGGCGGCAAAGGGATGGATATCCTCTGGGGCAATCGGTTCTCCTACGGTAGAGCCGGCATCGGTCAGAATCTGTACGGTAGCCCGAGCGGATTCTGTTTTCCCTTCTTTCAAAGAGAAAGGAATCACGAAGAGACTTTCCACTTCCAAATAATCCAAGCAAGCAAGGAAAAGGTAGAGCGATACCAGATTTTCTTCACTGACACCGACCCGCCGAAGGTCAATCACATTGGCTGCGATTTCATCCACCGCATCAGACGCCCCTCTTGTAAGAGCCGAGAACACTTTCCATCCGGTGTCTTCCCAGTCCGGTGCGCCTTTTTCGCAAATCTGTTTCCAGTCTTTGAAGAGGTCCGCTTCTTTTAAAAGAAGCGGCTTGTCTCCATAAGGCGGGATATGGAAATAATGGGCAGAAATCTGTGCTTTCGGATTGGGCTTTTCAATGAAATCGCAAGAAAGTCCTGCCTCCTGAAGTTTGGATTTCAAATACACCGGTGGCACTCCCATATCAATGAGACCACCAATCATCATATCCACCGTGAGTTTCCCATAACACCGTACAAAAAGTGCTTTCATTACTTCACGTCCTCTCTTTGACGACCTTTCCCCGGACCATCTTCCGCCACGGCCACACCGGCACTGCCGAAGGTTTTCATCTGGTTCAGCATGTCGATAGCGGCATCCAAAAGAGACAATCCTAGGGCGGAACCATAGCCTTCTGCTTCTGTGAAATCATAGTGCAAGAAAGACTTCATACCCAATTTCGACAGCTGCATCTGATGCACCGGTTCTTCATAATATACAGACGGGAAAATATAATTTTTAATTTCAGGATACACTGTCACCGCAGCCAGTACAGCCGCCCCGGTGACCGCATTATCAAAGACCACCATGATACCTTCTCTAGCGGCTTGTACCACCAAGCCAAAGAGGGCTGCAATTTCTGTGGACCCCACCTGGGCCAATGTACCTACCGGGTCTTTAGCAAAATCGCCTACATCAGAAAGACGGATAGAAAAACCGCTTCTAGCCGATGCTTTTTGCAAATCTTCTTTCATGACAGCGGTAGTCACAGCCAAGGCAGAAAGCATAGACCGTTCTCCGATATTTCCTAAGCCTACCACCTGGATACCTTGGGAAGCCAGTGTTTTTCCTACGGACATACCGATCGAAATCGCCCCTGCAACCACTTCATCATCCATGGCAGGATGTCCCTGGTGGGTCCCATGAATCAATTTCTTTGAAAGCACCCTTTCAATATCTGATGTGTCTTTCTCCAGTCCCACATCGATGAGATAGACTGGTGCTTCTAGCTGCCGGGCCAATACATTGACAGGACCATATCCCTGGGCCACCAATTTCATTTCATCATGAGAAAGCTGCCCTTTGGTCTTGTTCACTCCATCTACGGCGGTATCGCCACCGAAAATGACCAGAGCTTTGCTGAGATACGCTGGTTTTACTTCTTTGGTGATACCAGCGATACGGACTGCCATTTCTTCCAAGTGTCCCAACGAATGGAGCGGCTTAATCAGATTGTCCACATAAAGCTGGCACTGTTCCATTACTTTTTTATCCAATTCCGGAATCTGACTCATTATGCCTTCACCCCCGCTTCTTCTTTGGTAGCACATTCTTTATACACTGACAGTGCCATATCGAGCATCTTTTTCTGAATCCCTGCACCGATGGATTCTCCCAGGCGGAAATCCAAATCAATATATTCGGTCAGTCCCAAAGCAGCCAAAGATTTCTTGTGGGCCTGTTCCAAAGACAAATGGGATGCCATCAAGTAATGAGCCACTTCTGGATTCAGCGCTTTGGCGATAAAAGCACTGGCGGTGGTATTGAATCCATCAATGATGGTCAAAGCATGATTGGCAGCGGCGCCAAGAATGACTCCGGTAAGACAACCAAATTCAAAGCCCCCTACCTTAGAAAGCACATCCAGCCCATCGGTGGGATCCGGATGATTCACGTCCAAAGCCTTCTGCACCACTTCAATTTTATGCATCAGTCTTTCATCGGAAATATTGGTCCCCCGACCAGTCACTTCCACGGCATTCCAATGATTGAAAGCGCCCAAGATGCAGGCGGAAGAGGTGGTATTGGAAATACCCATTTCACCAATGGTGAAAACTTTGTATCCCTGTCTAGCTTTTTCATTAGCAATTTCAATACCCGTCTCAATAGAGCGAATGGCTTCCCCGCGAGTCATAGCCGGCCCTTCAGAAATATCCTTCGTCCCCCAGGCAATTTTACGGTCCAACAGATTGGGCGTGCCAGACATGTCATAATTGATCCCCATGTCCACCACCACCATATCCATCTTGGAGTAGTAAGCCATCGCATTGGCCGATGCCCCTTTGGCAACCACATACGCCTTGGTCATTCCCACCGTGGTAGCCTGCGGATAAGCCGATACGCCCTGCTTGTATACCCCATGGTCCGCGCAAGCAATAACCATGCAACCTTTTGGAATATCTGGCATGGTTTCGCCGGTGACGCCTATATATTGGGTTACCATGTCTTCCATTTTTCCCAAATTTCCCATGCCAAGATATAAATCACGCCACCGCTTCCCGGCAGTTTCCATAGCGCCTTGATCCAGCGGCTGAATCTCGCTGAGTGTCTCATCCAGTAAGCCCATGTTTCCTCCTAATTTTATATTAATCATTGTATCACAATTTGTGAATATTTGAAATCAAAATCCGCTTTTATTATAGCATGGATAGGGAAGAGTGGGACTGGTGGCTAAAGATTAGTAGCTAGGCCCTAGGGATTTCAATGCTGTTAAGTTAAGGATTTGAGTCTGTAAGTATGATTTGGCTAGAGAACACAAGTTACTCAGGTTACTCAAGTTGCTAAGGTTACTCAGGTTCCTCGAATGTGCCAATAAACGCTAGAGTTATCATCTCATTCGGGGAACCTGAGAAACTTGAGTAACCTGAGCCACCTGAGAAACTGTGACTCCAATGAAATCATCGGATATTTTGCTTAACTTAACAGCATTGCTAGGGATTTGGGAAAGTGAGAAATTAGGAGTGAGGAGTGGTGGTGGCGCAAAAATTTGGAAGCGCCGCATTATTTTACATAGTGGCTGCTCGATAATTCATACGCCCGATATTTGCTGCATATATACAGTGAAGTTTCATCATTCAAGTGCATAGAAATACGGGCTATTGTGCAGATTTCTGTGCATTCACTGTTGTTGGTTGTTAGTTGTCGGTTGTTTGATCCCAACAACCAACAACTAACAACCAACAACTAACAACTAACAACTAACAACAATCCAATTTAGTTCTAATTGAAATTTGAATTAACGAGCATCCACTACATAAGGTTATAATCCTGCTAATTTCTTCTGCGTAACATAACATACTATCGCAAGTGACAGGGTTATAAAGGTTAAAATGGGTTATGCAATTCCGATAGTTTCATAACCCTTCATAACCCTTTTAACCTGACACTATAACGTATCTTCTATTTGTTAGAAAAAAGTATTCTGCAGAATAATAACCTTATAATTTATCTTTGCATCGCTTCTCTATTTTATGCACCGCCACCACCATTCCTCATTCCACCACTCCTAATTCCTCATTCCTAACGATTCCCCTTGTCACATCGCCTACTATGTACTATAATACCCATAGACAGCGAAGCCTGTCTACTCAAATTCATTTTCTAGCAGAAAGAGCTGTCCATCTATGGCCTACTTTGGCCAAAAAGACAGCTCTTTTGTCTTTTTGGTGACGGAAAAGGAATTAGAGATATGCATTGGTATGTATGATTCCGCTCGCAAGCATAAGGTTTTGAAGGTACAAAAAGTTCTCACGTTTCTCGAATGAGCCAATAGACGCTAACAGTATCATCACATTCGGAGCCCCTTAGAACCTTTAGTACCCTTAGAACCTTCAGAACCTTTGATGCAAAAGAAAACATCGCCAATCCTAGTCCCTAGTTACCAGTCACAAGTCACCAATAAAATAAGGAAGGTGTTTCTTATGGATTACGAGAAAATGTATATCAATGGGGAATGGATCCCAGGCGCTTCTGGAGATTTCATTGAAGTCGAAAATCCAGCCACTTTGGAAAAATTTGCCAAAGTGCCAGCCGGCAATGCGGTCGATGTAGATAAAGCTGCCAAGGCTGCCCATGCTGCTTTTCCTGCTTGGGCTGCTACGCCGCTTTCCGAACGCATCGCTTTGATGGAGAAATTTTTGACTATTTTCAAAAGCCAGGAAGATGCCCTGATCGATATCACCATCAAGGAATTGGGCTCCCCGTATGCCTTCACTAAAGCATCCCAGGTAGAATACCAGTACACCCGCACCCGTTCTTACATCGACTTGGCACCGGATGTCCCCATGGTAGAAAAGATGGCCGCTTCTACCACCTATAGAGAACCAGTAGGTGTCATCGGTTGCATCACTCCATGGAATTACCCCCTGGGACAGGTGATTCAGAAAATCATTCCTGCCATGCTCATGGGAAATACGGTGATTCTAAAACCAAGCCAGCACACCCCGCTGTCCTCTTATTTCCTGGCCGATGCCTTTGAAAAAGCAGGTTTCCCGAAAGGGGTATTCAACTTGGTCACTGGCCGTGGCGGGGAAGTAGGCAATGCTATGTCCTCCCATCCACTGGTAGATATGATTTCCTTCACCGGTTCCACGTCCGGTGGTATCACCGTAGGTAAGAAAGCCCTGGAAAGCGTGAAACACATCAGTCTGGAACTGGGTGGCAAATCTCCTTACGTGATTTTGAAATCTGACGACCACGACTACACCAATCCAATCAAACTGTGCTTCAACAGCATTTTCCTCAACTCTGGGCAGACCTGCACCGCCTTCTCTCGCCTGCTGATTCCAGAAAGTGAAAAAGAAACCATCGAAAAACAGCTGGTAGAAATCGCTAAAGAATATACCGTCGGTGACCCCACAGACCATACGGTCAAATTGGGACCGGTATCTTCTATGGCCCAGTACAAGAAAATTTCCGAATACATTCAGAAGGGAATCGATGAAGGAGCTACACTCCTCATTGGCGGCCTTCCTACATCCCCAGACCATGGATACTACATCCAGCCTACCATTTTCACCGATGTAAAGAATAGTATGGACATCGCTCAGAATGAAATATTCGGACCGGTACTGTGCGTCATCACCTACAAAGATGTGGCAGATGCCATCGCCATTGCCAACGATACTCGCTATGGCCTGAATGCCGGCGTCTATGGACCGAAAGAAGAAGCCATCGATGTGGCTCACCACATCCAGGCCGGGAACGTATACATCAATAACAGCCCAAGAGACACCGCAGCACCTTTCGGTGGCTATAAAGAAAGCGGCCTCGGTCGTGAAGGCGGCGTATACGGCATGATTGAATTCACCCAGCAGAAAGCGCTGTTTGATACGGGGAAATAACTGCCATTTGTGGATAGATTTATGAGTGCCGCCATTCGTAGGTGCAAAGGTTATAATTTCGCTGATTTCGTTTAAGCAGCAAAATTATAAATACCGTTACCATCAGGGTTATTATTCTACTGATTTCAAACTAAAAACAATGCAAAATACCGCTACCACCAAGGTTATAAATAGGTTATGATATTCCTCTTTAAGGAAACACTGATTTAATCTTGATAGTAGTGGTATTTCTATTTTATATGTGTTCATGATACAATAAAGCCACCTTCCTAAGAAGGGAGGTGACCTTATGGAAGGGTTGTTTGATTTTCGTATTATTTCTGTTATTTCTGAAGTTTTACTTATGCCAGTACTGCTCACCATCATTTCATGGTGGCTGCATAAGAATTAAGCAGTAGCAATTGGGGCAGAGCGTCGTAGGAAGCGTCTCTGCCTTTTGCTATTGTCATAGAAAAAGAGCTGGCAATGTAGGAAGGCCAGCTCTTTTCTTTCCCTATGAAAGGGTTGTTGATTTGTATCTTTATTATAACACTGAATATCATTTTTTCAAATATAATTTAACTATGATGTATGTGTCAAGTTTTACTCG
>DBLC01000036.1 GCA_002297935.1 Dialister sp. UBA734 | reverse complement strand
GTGACATCTCCCCCGCCGGGGGAGAACACAAGAGGGGGAGGCACTGGCGATATACTTCTCTATGAACACATCAAGCGAACCCGGTGATGCCCGCTCCTATCGTTATAGGCACACTTGAAAAATTCTTCTGCACTAGCGGTATGCCTCACCATGAACACACCAAGCAAACCTGGGTCCCAATTCCCAATCCCCAGGGCCTAGCTACTAGTCACCAGTCACTAGTCACCAGTCACTAGTCACCAGTCACCAGTCACCCAAATTAAAAACGGCACCCCTAAGGATGCCGTCTTTTCCTCTATAATCAGAACTCAATTCCCTTTCTCGCCCGAATCCCCTTTTGAAACGCGTGTTTCACCAGGGTCATTTCGGTCACCGTATCGGCCAGGTTGATCAGTTCTTCCCTGGCGTACCGGCCGGTGAGAATCATATTGAGCCGTTTGGGCCGTTCTTGGATGAGGGATACCACGTCCTTCACGTCCAGCATACCGAAGTGAATGGCGTAGTTGATTTCATCCAGCACGATCAGGTCCCAGGCATCGCTCATGACTTCCTGTTTCACCATGTCCCAGGCTTCTTTGGCCAGAGCAGTCTTTCGCTGGAATTCCTCTTCACTTTCTTTGTCTTTGTTATGAAATACAAAGCCATCTCCCATGGGACGGATTTCGATGCGTCCATCCGCCTTGCCCAAGGTTTCAATGGCCTTCAATTCCCCATATTTCCACGCGCCTTTGATAAATTGGAGAATCAGGACCTTCTGTCCGTCTCCCCAAGCCCGAATGGCCGTCCCCAAAGCCGCCGTGGTCTTCCCCTTGCCAGTGCCCGTATTGATCAGCACCAGACCGGGCTGTGATTGTATCATAGTATTCCTTTCTACGAAAACATATCGTCATGTGCTGTGTCAATCCATTGGCAAAGGGTTATTATTCTACAGATTTCGTTATAGCCAAAGCGAATCTATCGGTAGCAGCAAGGTTATAAAGGTTAAAAAAGGTTATTTTCATACCCTAGGCATACCCTTTTTAACCTTGCCACCAGCCATATTTTGCTTTGTTACACTCATCCGTATCGGCAGAATAATAACCTTTTGACAACCCATTTAGCAGTACATGAAGGAAAAGGTATCAGCAATTATACCCTTTATGATTTCTTATACTCCGCTATTTTCCTCATAAAGCAATCGGCAGCACATGGATTTCCATCGAACGACAAGTGCAGGTAGCTAGCCAGCACGTTGTCTTTGGCGTAGCCTTCGATGTGTCCGGTTTTCTGACGGGTGCCCTGGAGGGTATAGGCCCATGGGAAGTCGTCGCCGCATTCCAGTGTAGAAAAATGGAATTCATGGCCTTTCAGGGTATCCCCCTGTTTCGCGATGATGCTATCCCTGAGAGCGGTGCCTGTGACGTAGCCCACCCGCTGCAGTTTCTTCTGCATCACGCAGGTGCCTGGCACGAGGCCCACCATGTCGTAGGTTTCTTCGTCGAAGCCTTGGATTTTTTCACACAGATACATGAGGCCGCCGCATTCCGCATAGATAGGCATACCGTCCTTCGCGGCCTTCTGGATGGACGCTTTCATAGAGGTATTATTTTCCAGTTCATGAAGGAACATTTCCGGGAAACCGCCGCCGAAGATGAGACCATCCACATCGGGTATTTCCTGATCCTTCAAAGGGCTGAAATCCACCAACGTAGCGCCCCGCCGTTCCAGGGCTTCCAGGCTGGCCGGATAATAGAAGGAAAAGGCTTCATCTCTAGCCACGCCGATACGGACATTCTGTTTCTCGCCCAGGTTCGTTTCTTCCGGTACGTCCAGGGCCGGCGCGTTTTGGGCAATAGTGAGCAGTGCTTCCGTATCTACCCACTTTCCTGCCGCTTCTCCCATATGAGAAATCAGCTGCTGGGTTTCTATTTCCGTCACCGGTGTCAAGCCCAAGTGCCGTTCCGGGGTCTTCAGGTCATCGTCCCGATGGAACGCCCCAATAACCGGCATGTGAATCTTCTCCATCACTTCCCGCACCATGGCTTCGTGACGGTCCGAGCCCAGCCGGTTCAGAATCACCCCGGCGATATGCACGTCTTTGTCGTATTCTCGAAAGCCCAGAGCCGTGGCGGCGATGCTGTAGCCCACGGACTTGCAGTCCAGCACCAGAATCACCGGTGCCTTCAATTTCTTTGCGATATCCGCCGTAGAAGACACCCCATTGGCACCGCCGTCGTAGAGGCCCATGACCCCTTCGATGATGGAAATATCCGCCCCGTCCGACAGAGACGAGAACGTCGGCACCAGCCGGTCCGCTGGGGTCATCCAGGTATCCAAATTGTACGAATCCCGGCCAGCCGCTTTGGCATGGAATCCCGGGTCGATGTAATCGGGCCCCACTTTGAAAGGCTGCACCTGGTATCCTTTGGAATGGAAATAGGCCAAAAGCCCGGTCACAATGGTGGTTTTCCCTACCCCGCTATTGGTTCCTGCAATCACAACGCGGGGACGTGTGATATGTTCCATAGTTATTTATCCCTTTTGGCAATAATGGTAGACAGGTAGTTCGGCTTGTAATCTGCCGGCAGACTGCCGATATCTCGAATCACGATTTCGTCCGGCAGCCCTGCACGGGACACCATGACAGACCGCTGGAGCATGTGGTGCTTCCGCAGTTCTTCCTGAACGAAAGCAAAGCTCTTGTACACCTTCATAATCACCGCATTGTCTGCGGCAGACAGAGCCTGGTCGAACTTTTCATGGTCCGCAGTGGCCGGGATAATCAGCACATTTTCTTCCCATTCCGTCACCGGCAGACCGATGTAAGAAGCGATGCCCAGGAATGCCGGGATGCCCGGAATGGTTTCCACTTCGTAGTCATCGGAATCTTTGAATTCATTGAAAATATACATATAGGTGCTGTACAGCATCGGGTCGCCTAAGGTCAGAAATACCAGATTCTTCCCTTCATCTAGCTTTTCCGCAATGATTTTGCGGTTCTCTTCCCACTGCTTGTTCACAGCTTCCATGTCGGTATTCATCTGGAATACCATAGGCAGAATCGCCATATCTTCCGGAATAAACGGCTTCGCAATATTCCAAGCCACCGAACCGTCCTTCTTCTCCGTTTTCGGGGTGATGATCATATCCGCATTCTGGATGGCCTTCACCGCTTTCACAGTCAAAAGATCCGAATCCCCCGGTCCCACACCGATACCAAATAATTTTCCCTTTTTCATTGTTTAAAACCTCCTCATTCATTGATAGTGAATCACTTTGTATATTTTAACATATTAGTAAATAGGTGACTAGTCTCACTGATAGCTGGGGACTCGTGACTCGTGACTGGAGGAAAAAGGTTATAAGGGTTATAAGGGTTATGCCACTAGCACGTTTTACCTCCAGCGTCTTGGCTCCCCTGTCGG
>DBLC01000099.1:15048-16380 GCA_002297935.1 Dialister sp. UBA734 | reverse complement strand
CTGATTTAATCATGGTTTGAAATTATTCTTGAATTTTTATTCAAAGCGAGAAAAGAAAATCCGCGAATAGCGAGCTATTTAAGGATTTTCTTGACGATGCTTTGGATAAAAATTAATATAATTTCAAACTCTTTGATTAAATCAGCGTTTCCCTAGCATTATCATCTCATTTGAGGACCGCGAGAACCTTCAGAACCCTTAGCACCTTAAGAACCTTTCCAACGAAAGGGATCATCACATATTTCGCTTAACTTAACAACATTGCTCGGGGGGCGGGGGACTCGTGGTTGGGGGGATGTTCATTCCCAGTCACCAGTCACCAGTCTACCAGTCACGTATTTTAATAGGAGCCACCATTGAAAAAGCGAAAAGGATTTGTGATGATCTGGGCCATAGCGGCGGTGGCTATGGCTTTTCTGTTGGGCACCGCGGCGTTTGGCGTGCTGTCCACGATTCTTCAACGGGAGCAGACCATGGAAATCCATCTGGATGAGGTACTCATCGCTCAGGATGGGATGGAATGGGAAAAGTACAATATCCGATGGCAAGGAAATGAAATCACTCTTCCTGCCGAAGTATTTCGGAATGGTCGTACCTATGACGTCCATATCACTCGCACGCCGAAAGAAATGGAAGGAGTACCGATGATGGAAGTGACATGCCGTGTGAGTCATGACAGTGGAATGTCGGTGGAATTGACCCAGCTGGTGGAGCAAAGATGATGAAAAAACGAAAAGGCCTCTTCCTGCTGGATGCGTTGCTGGGCCTTCTGATATTGTCCTCCTTGGCGGTCGCCCTGTATCCCTTGCTGGGCCAGGCGGCCTACTTGGCCGATTGGGCCAGCAAACGAGGTCGGATGGTGGGAGAGAGTATGTACGTTATGGATGATATCACGGAGCATTTGCGAAATGACTTAAAATCGTCACGAGTGGGGCCCTACGAAATGTACCAGCAGGATCGATACACTTACTATGCCTATAATGAGAAAAACAAAGAGTCTCCCTATACGCTGTATATAGATAATGAAAAATTGTACTTGGATGTTTATGGGAAAACCATCGCACCACTGACAGGAGAAACCAGCGGAAAAGTGGAAGCCTTTTCTTTTTGTGCTCCCCAAGACAAAACGATGTTTCAACGAGAAGGCACAGGGCCGGTGCATGTGTCGTTTTATTTCTCCCATCAGATGAGCGGAGAAAGGTTATCCTGTGAAACTTCCATTTTGCCTTACGCTGATTATTATAGGAAGGGACAGGGTTCTTAAGGTTCTAAGGGTTCTTAGGTTTCTCGAATGTGCTGATAAACACTAGCGTTATCATCTCATTTGAGGAC
>DBLC01000099.1:7684-15028 GCA_002297935.1 Dialister sp. UBA734 | reverse complement strand
CCATTAGAACCTTAAGAACCTTAAGAACCTTTCCTATGGAAGTAATCACCACATATTTTGCTTAACTTAATGACATTGGGGGGCAGCCCGCACTGGCGGGATGAAATGTTTTTGAGAAAAAGGAATGGGCGTCTAGCACTTGCGTTTATAGGCACATTTGAGAAACCTTAAGAACCCTCAGAACCATTAGAACCTTTTATATCAGCAGATAACATCTCAATGAAATCATAGCGGCCAAGGAGGAAAAACGATGAACAAGCGAAAGGGAACGGTGGCACTCATTTTGCTCATTCTTTTTTCTGTCCTTTTGACTGTATCAGCCGGCGTTTTGGTGTACCTGAGCCGTACGGGTTCCACGGTGGCTTATTACGAAAAGGGATTGGCTTCGGTGTACGGCGCGGAGAGCGGGGCCAATTGGGCGTTGGCGTACTTGAAGCAGGGCCATACAGGGAATAAAACCGTCACATTTTCCGTAAGCGACGTGAAAGTCAAAGTGGTGATTGCGGAAACTGATGAAACGAGCGGAGAGATTCGTTCCTCTGCTACCGATGGGCAAGGGGGAAATAAGCGATTTCTGCGTTTGACCTATATCGCCCAAAAGACGGATGAGGGGCGGCGCATTACGGTGGAGGATACCAGCAGTGAAAAGTTTTGAGGAACTGAAAGAATCCATAGCGCAGCTGGCGAAATGGGCGGGGCTTCCTATGGATGAGCGAAAACTGTATATCCTGCCTCTGCCGGGGCTTCTTTGCGGCGCCGAAGTGGACCACCAGAAATTTCTTGTCCATGAAGCGGTGGAACTGACCGATCCCAAGGATCCGGCGGCCATTGCCGCGGCTCTTCGTCAATTGGCTGGCAAAGGACTGAAGAAAAAGAAAGTGATTCTGCTGGTGAATCAACCGTCCTGCCGGTACGTGGCGAAGAAATTTCCCGACATGACCGAAGAAGAACTGGACGAATCGCTCTATTGGGAAGAAGACCGCATTTTTTATACCGACGAACCAATGGCCCTGGGGCACCGGGTGCTGTCTCATGGGCCCGAAGGTTATGACACCCTATTGGCCGCGTGGCCCAGAAAAGAAATGGACCTTTGGCGTAGGGGAGCCAAACAGGCGGGACGCACCCTGGAAGCAGCTTATCCGGTGATGGATATTTCCCTAAGCCCAACGCCTTTCTTTGCGCTCTATGCGAAAAAGGACAGTGCCATCCTTTCCTTTCGGAAAGGCCACGAAGTGTATACGAAACGAATGACCTTGTCAGAAGAAAATGGTGCTTTCTTCATGGCGTCCATGATGGAGCAGCACCAAGAAACCCGCCTGCCTTGCTGCGTGATTCCCATGGCCGATTGCACCGAAGAGAAATGGGAAGCCTGGCAGCAGTGGATGACTTGGGAAATGCAGAAAGTCAATGCCGGCGAAGAAAAATGTATGGAAGAACTGGAAGAATCGCCGCAGCTCTATTGGGCCGATGCTTTCGGGATGGGGGAAGAGACATCACTGTGGCATCGAATTTTGCCCCTTTTCATTTACGGGGACACCTGCCAAATCCGGCTGCCCTTATCTCATGAACGGGCCACGCCTTTTTTCTCTCCGGAAAATCGCACCCTGCGACTGGCCCAAGGAGCATCGGCGGCAGCACTGCTCTTTTTCCTCTTCGCTGTGGGACGTTACGGTTGGTATGTGACAGAAGAAATGAAATGGCAAAAAGAAGCGGTCGCCTGGCAGCCGGTCAAAGAAATGTGGATGGCTCAGAAGCAAAAAGATAAACAGGAACAGGACCGATTGGACTTTTTGAAACAATTGGAAAAGAACGATTTCCATTGGGAACAGAAACTGGTCCTCTTGGCAGACGGCCTGCCCCAAGGGGTGGTGCTGTCGGACATCAAAGCGGAAGGAAATAAAGTCCAAATCACAGGCACTGCCGTTTCCTCCTCGGCACTTCACGCCTTTGAAAAACAACTGCAGCAAACCTGGGGTGGCCAATGCCGCTTGGCGAAACGGAAAAACAATGGGCGGACCAAGTTGGTGGAATTTCGATTGGAATGGACTAAAGGTGACTAGTGACTGGTGACTGGGAATTAGGAGTGGTGGCGCGGCGCACAATATTAGGAAGCGCCGCGAAAATATATAAGGTTATTATTCTGCAGAATCCTTCTGTGTAACAAATGGATACTATCCTTCGCCTAGGGGTAAAAGGGTTATAAAAGGTTATGGGGCTTCCGCTAATCTCATAACCCTTTTTAACCTTGCCACTGATGGTAGAAGAAAATGTTACACGGAAGAAATTTACAGAATTATAACCTTTATACAACGTTTTACGTGAAACATGAAAATGGTGGCTTTACGTGTCTAATCCCTAGCTACTAATTCCCAGTCACTAGTCACGAGTCACCCGTCACTAGGAAAGAAAATAAAAAGTAAAAATATTTTAGCACTCTATTGACATGAGTGCTAAAAGTGCTATACTATAGTTGTCAGGAGGAAAGGAACCGATGAGGGACCTGGAATCCTCCCCAGATAGTAAATTCCAAAGGAAAGAGGTCTTTGATATGCGTAGTTTAATTCCATTTGATGGTCTGTTTGGTGATACGGTTCTGGATCATTTCTTTGATGATGATATGCCCACAGTATATAAAGATTATGTTGCCGTACCGAAGGTAGATATTGAAGATTTGAAAGATCATTACGAAATCACCTGCGATATGCCAGGGTTCACCAAAGAACAGATTCATATTTCTTATGAAAACGGCGTCCTGTCCTTGTCCGCTAAGAAAGAAGACAAACAGGAAACCAAGGGTGAAGATCGTCACTTCATCCGCCGCGAACGTGGCATCAGTGCCTTCCAGCGTCAGTTCTCTGTGAAAGGCATCAAAGAAGAAGGCATCAAAGCCGCACTGAAAGATGGCGTCCTGACCATCACGCTGCCAAAAGAAGAGGAAAAGAAAGTAGAAGCCTCTCATCGGATTCAGATTGATTGATTGCCATAGCGGGAACGGGCATCCTCATCTGGTATGCCATACCGCTAGGTACAAAAGGGTAGCCCTACGGGCAGGTTATACTCTATGAATCTGATTGTCCAACAAACAGATGCAATAAAAAGAGACAAGGTTATAAAGGGTTATACATGCTTATGTTCATAACCTTTTATAACCTTGTCTCTTTTTGTCGTGCCGTATTGTTATGCAAACGGAGTCATAGGGGATAACCTGCCCGAAGGGCTACCCTTTTATCATCAATGTCAACCATTGTTATCTTCTATAAAATAAACAATTGACAGATAGCATTGTTTATTTTATACTAGGTCACAAGGTAACAATTTGAAACGAGCACTCCATGAAAGGGCTATGTGAGCACTGTAGGAGATTGTGTGAGTAGAGATGATTCCGATTGTGGTTACAGTTACTCAGGTTTCTCAAGTTGCTAAGGTTGCTTAGGTTTCTTGCGTGAGCCAATAGACGCTAGCGTTATCAGCTCATTCGAGAAACCTGAGAAACTTTAGAATCTTGAGCGACCTGAAAAACTTGGTATCAGAAGAATGTATCCCATAGTCTCTGAACGCAGCATAGCACGAAAGGAGATTATTATGGAAAGTGCTTGTGAAGAAATTATCAGATTGGCCGAGAAGGTCATGAATGGTGGTGAAATTACCGAAGAAGAAGCAAAGCAGTTAATTCGTACCAAAGATGAGGATACCATGTTGCTTCTGGCCATGGCTGATAAGATTCGCCAGAAATTCAATGGCAATGCCGTAGATTTCTGTGCCATCATCAATGCCAGAAGTGGTCATTGTCAGGAAAATTGCAAGTTCTGTGCCCAGTCGGGCTGGTACAACACAGGCGCCAAGGTGTATCGCCTGCTTCCGGAAGATGAAATTCTGGCAGCGGCGAAGAAAGCCAAGGAAGCCGGTGCGGTCCGGTTCTCTCTGGTCACCAGCGGACGCAACCAGGACAACCCCAATGAATTTGAGGAAATCATCGATATCGTCAAGAAGATTCGTGAACAGGTGGGCATTGAAGTGTGCTGCTCCTTGGGCCTGATTTCCAAAGAACAGGCCATCCGCTTGAAAGAAGCGGGGATCACCCGAATCCATTGCAATATCGAAACCGCACCGTCCTATTTCCCAGAAATCTGCAGCACCCATACCATGGATGATAAAGAAGTGATCATCCGCACGGCTCAGGAAGCCGGCATCCGGGTGTGCAGCGGCGGCATCATTGGGCTGGGTGAATCGCTGGACCAGCGGGTGGAAATGGCTTTCAAACTGAAATCCATGCACATCGACTCGGTGCCTATGAATATCCTGAATCCAGTGAAAGGCACACCGTTCTATACCAATAAACGGCTGCCGCCGCTGGAAGTGCTGAGAACTTTCGCTATGTTCCGCTTCGTGTTGCCAAAGGCTCTGATCCGTACCGCCGGCGGCAGAGAAGTGAACCTCCGCAGTTTGCAGGCCTATGCCCTGACAGGAGGCCTCAATGGCATCATGGTCGGTGGCTATCTTACCACCGGCGGTCGGGACCCGAAAGAAGACATCCGCATGACGGAAGATTTGGGACGGTCCATGACCACACCGCATCTTTGATATTTAGGTGACTGGTAGACTGGTGACTGGTGACTAGGAAATATAGCGACCAGTCACTAGTCACCAGTCACGAGTCACGAAAACTAAATATATAGAAATATTCCGCACCATTGTGAGACATGAATATTTCTATTACATATACATTGTCAATGTCATTATGGGAAGCTAAGTATAGGATGATTCCTGCTGAGATATAGGTTACTTAGGTTCAGAGGTTTCTCATGTTTCTCGAATGTGCTGATGACGCAATCGTCTATAGGCACATTCGAGGAACCTGAGAAACCTTAGAACCTTAAGAAACTTAAGCAACCTATAATCTCTAGCGAGATCATTCCTATTGACGCAAATCCTTAATTTGACGACATCGATACACATGTAAGGTTTCAAACAGGCAAGACCCGGCTTTGACGGTCGGAGGGGTTACACAAAAGGAGTGTTTTTACAATGGAAAGCAGCTGTGAACAGATTTTAAAGTGGACTGAAAAAGTATTGAATGGCGGCGCCATCACCGAAGAAGAAGCGAAAGCATTGATTCGTACCAAAGACGAAGACACCATGCTTCTTCTGGCTTGTGCCGACAAGATTCGTCAGAAATTCTCTGGCAGAAGCGTAGACCTTTGCGCCATCATCAATGCCAGAAGTGGTTCCTGTCAGGAAGACTGTAAATTCTGTGCCCAGTCTGCTCGTTATAACACAGGGGTAAAAACCTATAAATTCCTTCCGGAAGATGAGGTCATTGAAGCGGCAAAGAGAGCGAAAAAAGCCGGAGCTGCCCGTTTCGATATTGTTACTGCAGGCCGTGACCAGAGAAATCCGAAGGACTTTGCGGAAATTCTCGACTTAATCCGTCGTATTCGCAAGGAAGTGGGCATTGAAGTATGCTGCTCCCTCGGATTCTTGACACAGGAACAGGCATACCAGCTGAAAGAAGCTGGCATCAGCCGCCTGCATTGCAATATCGAATCGGCACCTTCTTTCTTCAAGGAAGTGTGCACCACCCATACGGCAGAAGAAAAAGCGGAAAATGTGGCTCGCGCGCAGAAAGCAGGCATTCGCGTCTGCTGCGGCGGTATCCTGGGCTTGGGCGAATCCCTGGACCAGCGTGTCGAAATGGCATTTCATCTGAAGAACATGCACATCGATGCAGTACCGCTGAACGTACTGAACCCGATTCCGGGGACTCCATACGAACACAACAAGCGTCTGGAACCACTGGAAATTCTCCGCTCTTTTGCGATGTTCCGATTCGTCCTGCCAAAAGCACAGATCCGTACCGCTGGCGGCCGACAGATCAACCTCCGCAGTCTCCAGTCCATGGCACTGGCCGGCGGCATGAACGGCGTCATGATTGGTAACTATCTGACTAGTAAAGGCTCTGATCCACAGGACGATATCGCCATGCTCCACGACCTGGGTCGTACCCAGACCGCTCCGCATTTGGATTGATTAGCGGTTCTTGGTTTCAGTTCTCATAGATGAGATTTCTTTTTAGGAAAAGGTTATAAGGGTTAAAAAGGTTATAAAGGGTTATGCTTATTAGTAGTAATAACCTTTTATAATCTTGTCGCTATGTATTTATTGAAAGTGATACTTTGTGATAAAGAAAATTATAACCTGCCCGTAGGGCTAACCTATGATATACGATCTCTTTAGTTGAGGTGAGAGAATACAATGGATGAAAATATGACATACATTACCGCCTGCATGGACCAGGTGCTGGCTGGGACGGATATTTCCAGAGAGCAGGCGGAGAAATTGTTTGAAGCCGGGAAGGCAGAACCTTTCTTTCTGATGGCTTGTGCGGATAAAATCAGAAAGACCTTTTGCGGTGATAAAATGCGATTTTGCAGCGATGTGAATGCCAGAAGCGGCCGCTGCACGGAAAATTGTAAATTCTGTGCCCAGTCCGGTTGGTATCACACCGGGGTAAAAGAATATCCCCTTTGCAGCCCGGAAGATTTATTGAACGAAGCCAAACAGGCCGAAGCCTATGGGGCCGAACGATTTGGCATCGTCACTTCTGGCCGCGGACAGAGCGATCCGGTGCAGTTTGCTTCCATTGTCAAAGCAGTGAAGCTGATTACGGAACAGACAAAACTTTCCGTGTGCTGCTCCTTGGGGCTTCTGACAGAAGAACAGCTGAAAACTTTGAAAGAAGCAGGATGCCAGCGTATCCACTGCAATCTGGAAACCGCGAAACGGTATTTCCCTAACATCTGCACCACCCATACTTATGAAGAAAAAGAGGAACACATCCGCCGCATCCAGGCAGCCGGACTAGAAGTGTGCTCCGGCGGTATCATGGGACTGGGTGAAACTGATGAAGACCGACTGGACATGGCTTTTGCCCTGCGGGAACACCACGTCACTTCGGTGCCGCTCAATATTTTCAATCCCATCCCTGGGACGCCCTTTGGCAAAAACAAACCGCCGAAGCCCATCGAAATTCTGCGAATCTTTGCCATGTATCGGTTCATTCTGCCCCACGTGATTATGCGCGTCTGCGCCGGACGAGAAAATTCCCTCCGAGACATGCAAGCCTTCGCCCTGTCCGCCGGCCTGAACGGCGCCATGATTGGCGGCTACCTCACCATAGCTGGCCGTCCACCCCAGCGGGATAAACAGATGGCAGTGGACTTAGGAAGAGTCTTATAAGAAAAGTGGTTTGAGTGCGTAATGCGAAGTGCGTAGTGCGTAATGAAGGTGGCGGCGCATCAAATTAGGAAGCGCCGCAAATGTCTAATAAAAAAGAACCCGGGATGA
>DBLC01000099.1:0-7657 GCA_002297935.1 Dialister sp. UBA734 | reverse complement strand
TCATCCCGGGTTCTTTTTTATTTATAATGTGGCCTGACTATATGATTTGTGTCAGGCCTACCTTCATTACGCACTTCGCATTACGCATTACGCATTTTCTAGATGCTTTATCGCAGCATACATTCTCTCCGGCATCGCTTGTCCAAAGAGTCGGTTCATGGCTTTGCGGCGAACCAGCCAGATGCGGCCGGATTTGCGGCGGTCTCCTTCCATCATGCGGGCAGCGGCGTGACCGGCACCACCGGCGGCACTGCGGACCACTCCGCTGTCTCGATTCCAGATGGCAGCGGCTTCTACGGTAGAAAAGACCAGCAGCAGCGGATTGATCGCAAAGGAAATAGGCGGTTCTTCGTGGTAAATATGGGCAGCCGCACTTTTGAGCAGCAGCCAGGTATTTCCAGAATGGCGCACTTCCTTCAAGGAGAAAATGGAGTCAGCACTTTCTCCGGCGTGTTCACAGTCCCACTGGATTCGTTTGGCGTCCACGTGGTACAGTTTGCTGGCTTCCTGGGGCGTCACCACCTCTTCCAGGGGGTCAAAGGACAATTGGAACATCGACATGGTGCCTAAATCCGGCTCATAAGACGCAGAAGGAAATACGACAATCCCCTCCGGTGAAGCAGCCAAGGCCACGCCAGCAGGGAGTCGGCGGCCCAGGAGAAATTCTCGATAGGCGGTGACGCTTTTCATTTGGGAACTGAGGAGAGAATGGATCCAGTCTACCGGCCCGAAATTCACCGGGACGCCCTGTCCTTCCGGTAAAATCGGCAAGGCATCAAGCAGGTATACATGGCTTCCTTCGGTGATGAGACAGCCATCCTTGGGCAGCTGCCCTGTTAAGAAAGCACTATAACAAGCCTCTGCCTGGGCAGAGGATAAAGATTTGACATAAATTTGTGACATAAAAACCTCAAAAAAAAACAGTGCGTAGTGAGGAGTGCGTAGTGCGCAGTGGCGGAAGGGGCGCACAATTCATAAAGCGCCCCATACCCCTTTTTATATAAATTGGAAAATCGTGTGCAAAGAAATTTTTTCAAATTCATATAAAACTGTATATTACTATATTATTGCGGCGCTTCCAAATTTTGTGCGCCGCTACCTTCATTACGCACTACGCACTTCGCATTACGCATTATTTCAAAAAAGCCAATTAATGAGCAACTTTTGTGGAGACCATCTTAATCCGTCCGGCTTCCAGTTCTGTTTTCAGATATTGGTGGACTTTGGCCATCGGGGTGTCCGGGGTGATGGCGGTGCGTTCGTTGGAACCGGCGCCGTGGGATTTGACTTTGCCGTCAAATCCGTATTCGGTCATCGACAGGGTCTGTACTCGTTTGTTGGGGATATCCATTTTAACCTGGTAAATCACGGCGGAGAAGTCCTGGTCTTTCCAGGGATAGGCAATGCGGAGCCAGAAGGTGGCGTAGCCATTTTTATAGGAAATGGTATTCTTTTCGATGTCGTAGGTGCTGCCGTGGTATTTCACCCCATCTTCTTTGTACACATTGAGCCAAACCGGATGGGTGAAATGGGGCAGCGGGTATTCTACGAAATGGGTATATACATTCTTCCCAAACGAATTGGGCAGCAAAGGACTCCAACTGTCGGCGTCATCGCTGTAGGTGGTATCATCTTTCATCTTGCCATCGGCCGTAAAAGTTTTCACTTCCGCCACCCGATAGGCACGGTTGTCTTTATCAAATTCCAGGACCGATACGGCTTTTCCCTGGGGAAGTGCCAAAGAGAGGGCGATAGAAGAACGGATGCCGCTATCCACATAGGAATCGGTATCCACCTGAGCGCTGCTGTCGGTAGGCAGAGCAATCCAATTCTCCGCCATGACAGGAGACAGACTTAGCAGCAAAGCAATGAATGGAAATACTATTTTTTTCATAGGGGGTTATTTCCTTTCCATTTAAAGTCTCTATAGCGATGAACACTATAGAGGAGAGGTTCTGTAGTGATAGATTGGCTAGAGGAACATGGAGATGACATGTGTATCAAAAGGTTCTGTAGCGATGGATTGGCTAGAGGGACATAGAGATGGTACGTACATCAAAAGGTTCTGTAGCGATAGATTAGTTAGAGGAACATAGAGATGGTATGTGCATCAAAAGGTTCTGTAGGGATGGATTGGACAGAGGAACATGGAAATGGCACGTGTATCAAAAGGTTCTGTAGCAGTGGTATGGCTAGGGAAACATAGCGATGATACGTGTATAGAAAGGTTCTGTAGCAATGATATTATTAGAACCTTACATAGCAGGAAAACATACCATGAGTTTCTATCGTCTAATGCACCAACAGAACCTTAAAACGCAGGTAAATATCCCAGAAGCATCTACCGTCTAGTGTTCCAACAGAACCTTAGCATACAGGTAAACATCCCAGAAGTCTCTATCGTCTAATGTTCCAACAGAACCTTAGCATAAAGGTAAACATTCCAGAAGTCTCTATCGTCTAATGTTCCAACAGAACCCTAGCATACAGGCAAACATCCCAGAAGCATCTACCGTCTAGTGTTCCAACAGAACCTTAGCATACCGGTAAATATCCCAAAAGCCTCTATCGGCCAGTGTGCCACCAGAACCTACTTATTCAAACTCTTGATCACCCGCAGGTCCTGCAGGGTCAAGAACGGCTGGTAGGGCTGTTTCAGGTACAGGCTGGCTGTATAGACCAGGGCGCAGATGTGCGGGGCTTTGACGTGCATCATGTCGGCCAGGTCCATCAGGCTGGTGAGGCCGCAGGGAAGGTCTTCCGTGAGGTAGCGACTTTCCAGTGTGACTGGGCCTTTGACGGTCTGGTACGATGGATTCTGGGTCAGTGCTTCATGAAGCGTGGTGGCCCGGCTGCCCCAGAAGGAATTGAGCACATCCAGCAAACTGGAGAGTTCCAGTCCCAAGGCTTTCCCGATGGCGATTCGTTCTTTGTCGCAATCTTCGATGAACCGGGCAATTCGCGGTGTCATAGGAGCACCGAAGAAAGAGAAATCTTCTCCATTTTCGATGCGGGTGATATTGAAAAGACACTGGGTCACATGAATGAGCGGATTGGTGGCTGACAAAGAGGTGGAAGCCGGCGAAGATACCCGGCTCACTTTGGGAGCCAACAGGTGAAGCAGTTCACTGAGATTTCCTTCTTCTCCGATACAGGAATAACCAATTTCTTCTTTCATGGCTTTGAAATCCAGGGTCAAGAAATCTTTGGATAAGGTCGCGATGAAAGGCATATTGGCGGTCTCCGCAATGGTGAGAGGAATCTGGCCGTAGGTTTTCTGGAAATACCGATAGGCTTTCACGGCGCCCCAGCAGCCATTCAAGAACAGCAAGCACTGCCCCTCTTTGATATACGGCGCCAGCTCGGCGGTGACGGTTTCGTGGTCGTTGGCTCTGGTGCAGACCAGGAGAATATCGCCGAAGCGGACCGCTTCTTCCATGGTGGAAGAAATAGGCACATATAAAGCACTGTCGATCTGTCCGTGTACCTGGACCGGATTTTCATTCCAGACGGTTCGCTTCTTTTCTCTGCGAACGTACACGGTCACCGGGACTTGCTTCAACTTTAAAAAAGCGGCAGCGGCCAAAGCGGTGCTTCCGCTGCCAATAATAGAAACTTTCATGAATCCTCCTGCGGAATGAAAGAATTTGATGGGTAAAAACGGGATACACTACGGGTGCATCACTATAGATAGTATGGGGGACTGGTGACTCGTGACTAGAATCGCTTTTTCCTAGTCACCAGTCACTAGTCACACAAAACCATTTTCAAAGTAAACATAGAAGAATCGGTATTTAACGTTGTCATATTATTATATATTTCTTTCTTCTATCAAAGCAACTGGAAAGTGTAATATTTTGGGGACTAGTGACTAGTGACTAGTCACTGGTGACTCGTGACTGGGGATTAGTGGCTAGGCCCTAGGGATTAGGAATGGGGAAATATGGCGTTTGCCGTTTCCGTCATTTCGACCGATGGGATTTGTGCTTGGTGACTTTGCAGTGTAGTTCGGTTCTATGTTAGACAAAAGTGGAGAAATCTCAAAGCAGTAGCGATAACGACACTAGCTGAGTTATCCCGTTACGGTTCCATTCAGCTGAATAGAACGCCGCTAGAGGTTTGGGATTTCTCCACTTCTGTTCAACATAGAGCCGAACTACCCTACCATGTCATTTCGCACAAATCCCGTCGGTCGAAATGACGAGAACGGTTAGCCGTGAACCGTTAACTGTTAACCGTGAACCGTCAACTGCCAACCGCCAACCATCCACCACAATCTCCAATCCCGTTCCTCTTCATTCCATGATATAATACATATATAAGTAGCGCAGGAATTGCGTCTATTTCACTATGAAAATAGACTTTGGTGACTGGTAGACTGGTGACTAGTGACTAGGAAAAGAGCAGTCCAGTCACGAGTCACTAGTCACCAATGCGACCTATTTTCATTCATTCTGATGCACCAGCGGTGTGTGAATTTACTGGGAGGTAAAAGTTTATGGACGACGGCCACATATGGCTTGAACTGGTCATTATTGTGTTACTCGTTTTAGGGAATGCAGTGTGTTCTTTGGCGGAAATTGCCATCGTAGGCGCACGAAAGACCAAGCTGCAGGAACTCATTGATGAAGGAAATAAGAGTGCTGTGTATGCGCTGCGGTTGGCCGAGGAGAAGGAAGAACTTTTCGCCACCATCCAGGTGGGGATTACCACCATCAGTATTATCACAGGGATGTTCTCCGGGGCGTCTCTGGCGGGGCCGCTGGGAAATGAACTGGCGAAGATTCCGCTCCTGGCACCGTATGCACAAGGAATCAGTATGGTGACGGTCATGGTGCTGGTTACTTATTTCTCCCTGATCATCGGGGAATTGGCACCGAAGTGGATTGCCATTGCGATTCCGGAAAAAGCAGCCTGCGTGGTGGCGCGGCCTATGATTATGATGGCTACGATTTGTAAGCCTCTGGTGTGGTTTTCCACCGAATCCACCAAAGTGGTGGTCGGCCTTTTGGGGGTGAAGATGGGCGGCGAACAGCCTGTATCGGAGGAAGAAATCAAAGTATTGCTCCAGCAGGGCGCCAAGCTGGGCACCTTTGACAAAGAAGAACCGGAAATCATTGATAATGTGTTTGAACTGAACGATCGCACCGCTTCCGATTGCATGACCGCCCGGCCGCAGCTGACCTGGCTGGACTTGGAAGATGAAGAAAAGAAAATTTGGAGCGACATGATGGAATCGTCCCATTTCCGACTCCCTGTGGGCAGCGGCTCTTTGGATGATTTCAAAGGCTTGGCCGATTTGTCGGAAGTGCTGATGGACCAGCACAAACATCCGGGGAAATCGGTGAAGGCGTCTATTATGGATACCATCCATTCGCCGCTGTATATTCCAGAAACATTGATATTGACCAAATTGCTGCAGCTCTTCCGCACCCGCGGCGTGCATGAGGCCATTGTGATTGATGAATACGGCACCCTGTCCGGCCTGGTGACCCTCCATGATGTGTTGGAAGAAATCGTAGGCGACATGCCCGGCGATAAAGAGGATATCTTGGAAGAACAGAATAAATTTGTCCGCCGCTCGGACCATTCCTGGCTGGTGGAAGGTCTGTGCTCCATCGACGATTTCCGGGAATATTTCCACATCGAAGAGGAACTTCCTGGCGAAGCAGAGGCTTACTATAAAACGTTGGGTGGCTTTATTACCTACCTCTTGGGCTATATTCCCAAGGAAACAGAAAAAGTGCAATACGGTAGGTTTACTTTTGAAGTGATGGACTGTGACAATCGACGCGTCGACAAGGTATTGGTAACGGAAGATCCCTCTTCCGGGAAGGAGTAATCTATGAATAGCCAAGCGTCTCTGAAGGAAAAGCTGGAAACCCTGAGCCAGCGTTTGACCGAAAATCGGGCTTTTTTGCAGAGCTATATGCTGGATCCCAATCCAGACAACCGGCCGGCAGAAGAAGAACGGATCAAAGATATCCTGGCCGTGGCGGGAGAAATGGAAAATATTCTGGGTGAGCTCATAGAGAAAAAGACCACCCATGACTCCCAGCCCAATCCAGTGGACAGCGATTTCAATCTGGAATACAAGACCCACGTGCTGGGCCTTCCCGATGGAGAAGATAACATCGACGGCGATTGGGATATGACCGAAGAAGAAATGGGCGGCATCGATGACCCGGAAATCCTTTCTGAAAAAATTATTGCTAAGAAACTGAAAAAGAGCAAGAAACATAAGAAAGATAAAAAGGGGAAGAAGAGTAAGAAAAATAAGTGACTGGTGACTAGTGACTGGTGACTGGGGTTCTGTAGCGATAGCATGGCTGGAGGAACATGGTGATGGCACGTGCATGCAAAGGTTCTGTAGCGATGGCATGGCTGGAGGAACATGGAGATGTCGTGTGTATGCAAGGGTTCTGTAGCGATGGTATGGCTTGTAGAACATCGCGATGAATCGGGCATGCAAAGGTTCTAAGGGTTCTGAAGGTTCTCCATTTCTTCTATGAAATGTTTCCCTAGCGGTTATAGGCACATTCAAGTAACCTGAGCAACCTGAGAAACCTGAGCAGCCTGTAGCTACAATCGGAATCATATCTACGAACTTAAATCTTTAAATTAACAACATTACCCGAAAGGAGCTTATTATGTTTCATTATGCCAAAGAAGGGGACGTCATGTACCATACGGGACTGACGAAGGAAATGCTTCGAGGAGCCACCTATGCCATTGTGCCCGGCGATCCGGGACGGGTGGAAGGATTGGCGAAGGCATTGGATGAAAAGGCTTCTTTCTTGACGTCCCACCGGGATTACACTTCCTGGCTGGCGCAGCTTAAAGGGCAGCCAGTGCTAGTCATGTCTACCGGTATGGGCGGGCCTTGTGTGACCTTTGCGGTGGAAGAATTGGCCCGGTTGGGTGTCAAGACCTTCCTGCGGGTAGGCACCACCGGTTCGATTCAAAGAAATTTGCAGCTAGGTGATTTGGTAATTAACAAAGCAGCGGTTCGCATGGATGGGGCCTCGAAATCCTATGCACCGGCGGAATATCCTGCCATGGCAGACATGGCGGTCACCTTGGCGCTGCAGCAGGCAGCAAAAGAATTGAAAATCCCTCATCAGACAGGAATTTGTGTTTCTACTGACTCCTTCTGGCCGGGACAGGAACGGTATGACAGCTTCTCTGGTTACGTGCGAAAAGCCTTGCAGGGTACCATGGCGGATTATCAGCACATGGGCTGTACCAATTTTGAAATGGAAAATGCCACCCTGTTCACCTTGGCAAGTCTCATGGGCCTCCGGGCCGGCTCCGTGTGCGGCGTCGTGGCCCAGCGCACCGAAAGCGAAGTGATTGCTCCGAAGGAAACCTATGAACTGGCAGAACAGCGATTCCAGCAAGTGGCGAAACGGGCGCTGGAAATGCTGATGGGGCATTTCTTGATTACGTTATGATATATTGTTGGGGATGGCTTGAGATAGTTGGTAAAAATCCGTTAGTGGTTACAGGTTGCTCAAGTTTCTCACGTCGCTAAGGTTGCTCAGGTTCGCCGAATGTGCCAAGTGGCGATAGCGGTATCATTGCCATTTACCCCCTTCCTTATGTACTGCGGTTAAGTTAAGAGAAGCATATGATGAAAAAAGGTTCTGAAGGTTCT
>DBLC01000146.1 GCA_002297935.1 Dialister sp. UBA734 | reverse complement strand
AGTCACCAGTCTACCAGTCACGGAAAGAAGAAAAGAGGAGATCTGATTCATCATGCGAGGGCTGATGCATTTGGCTGCGCTCATAGAAGCTTTTTTGTTTGCCAAGGGCAATCCGGTTACTTTGACGGAAATGACCCGGGCTATGGAAGAAGATTCCCAAGAAATAGAAAAAGCCTTGGCGCTTTTGAAAGAGAAATATGATAGACCCGATTCGGGGATTATGCTTCATCATACGGGAGCAGGGTATGCCTTGACCACGAAGAAACAGTATGATGGCTGGTTGTCGTCTTTATTGGGCAAACAGACGCCTTTATCTCCGGCGGCCCTGGAGACGCTGGCGGTGATTGCCTGCAAAGAACCGGTGACCCGGGCGGAAATAGAGAAGATTCGCGGTGTTTCTGCAGGGCGTGTGCTGGGCATGCTGCTCGATAAAGGGCTAGTAGAAGAAAGAGGTCGCTTGGAAGTGCCGGGCCGACCTATTTTATATGGTACAACGAAGCGTTTTTTGCAATGTACCGGTTTATCTGATGTGAGTGAACTCCGGATGCGGTGGAGAGACCGTTTGGAGGAAGGAGAATTATTTTGAAAGAGCGTTTACAAAAAGTATTGAGCCATGCAGGTATTTGTTCCCGCAGAAAAGCGGAAGAAATGATTGAGGCCGGTCAGGTTTGTGTCAATGGCAAAGTGGTTCGGGAATTGGGCAGTGAAGCCGATCCGGTGTCTGACCGCATTGAAGTGATGGGACAACGGATTCGTCCAGAAAGGAAACGGTATTTCCTTTTCTATAAGCCAGACAATGTGATTACTTCCGTGACAGATCCCCAGGGACGGCGGACGGTGATGGATTATTTCCGAAACATCCGAGAACGAATCTTTCCTGTGGGCCGGTTGGACTATCATTCCGAAGGGCTGCTGCTCATGACCAACGATGGGGAATTGGATAATCTTTTGACCCATCCGAAACATGAAGTGAAAAAAGTCTATGAAGTGACAGTTCGTGGGAAATACTCCATGAAGCTGGCGGAAAAGATGTCCAAAGGGGTGCGCATTGATACGGGCGTGACCGCTCCTTGTGAAATCGAAGTGCTGGGGTATGACAAAGAAAAAAATAAAACCCAGGTGCGGATGACCCTTCATGAAGGAAAAAATAGAGAAATTCGTAAAATGATGGCGGCCTATCATTATCCGGTTTTTGCGTTGAAGCGGGTGAAATATAGTTTCCTCACTTTGAATGGCTTGGGCCGCGGGGAATATCGCCGGTTGTCCTTAGAGGAGGTCAAGAAGCTCTATGAGCTCTACAAATAAAAAAATTGCCATCATTGGCGGCGGCGTGGCTGGCCTATTGGCAGCGGTGACAGCTGCCGATGCAGGAGCGAAGGTGTCTCTTTTTGAAAAAATGCCCAAAGTGGGACTGAAAATGGGGATCACCGGAAAAGGGCGCTGCAATCTGACCAACAGCGCACCCATTATGGATTTCATTGGAAAAACACCAGGCAACGGGAAATTTCTCTACAGTGCTTATGAAGCGTTTTCCAATGAAGATTTGCTGGATTTGCTCCATAGTTATGGTTTGGTGACCAAGGTAGAACGGGGCGGCCGTGTATTTCCTGCCAGCGATGATGCTCAAGAAGTGCGGCATCTGTTTATGAAACTATTGCGAGACAAAAAGGTGGACCTGCACTTGGAAGAACCGGTGTCCCATATCGTGGTCATTGACGGAGAAGCCAAAGGGGTGGTGACCGCTAAAGGACGGTATGACACGAATGCAGTGATTCTTTGCACCGGCGGCGCTTCCTATCCGCGGACCGGCTCCACCGGCGATGGCTATCGCATGGCGAAAGAAGTGGGCCACAAAGTGACCACCATTCGCCCTGCTTTGATTCCGCTAGTGTGCCAGGAAGACTGGTGCAAGGAATTGCAGGGGCTTTCTCTGAAAAATGTGACTCTTTCCTTAGATGGGGGCGGACGCAGAAAAGGAGAAGAATTTGGGGAAATGCTTTTCACCCATTTCGGTATCACCGGACCGATTGTCCTTTCTCTTTCCGATAAAGCATCCCTTTGGCTGTCTCAGGGACATGCTGTGACAGGGGCGATCGATTTGAAACCTGCCCTGACTCAGGAAGTGCTGGATAAACGAGTGCTTCGGGATTTGGAAAAGCACCATTTGAAACAAATGGCAGGGGCGCTGCAGGAACTGATGCCGCACCGCATGATTGATGTAGTACTGAAACTGGCGGGGATTCCACGAGAATTGCCAGTCAGTGAATTGAAAAAAGCCCAGCGAGTAGCACTGGTACAGACCATGAAAGCCATGAAACTCACCATCACAGGCACCCGTCCTATCGAAGAAGCTATAGTAACCGCTGGCGGGGTCTCGGTGAAAGAAGTGAATCCATCCACCATGGAATCGAAAAAAGTGAAGCATTTGTACCTGGCAGGGGAAGTGCTGGATATCCACGCCTTCACCGGCGGATACAATCTGCAGGCAGCCTTCTCTACGGGGCATATGGCAGCGGTAAATGCAGTGAGAAGTTAGAA
>DBLC01000163.1:20552-24268 GCA_002297935.1 Dialister sp. UBA734 | reverse complement strand
CTGATTTAATCATGGTTTGAAATTATTCTTGAATTTTTATTCAAAGCGAGAAAAGAAAATCCGCGAATAGCGAGCTATTTAAGGATTTTCTTGACGATGCTTTGGATAAAAATTAATATAATTTCAAACTCTTTGATTAAATCAGCGTTTCCCTAGGTATCCAATACTATATCGTGTAGCCAGTCACCAGTCACAAGTCACTAGTCACCAGCTACTACATATAGTATATAAAGAAATATTCACAACCACATGTAAAAAGAATCTATACTTTGATCTTGTGAATAACTTGCATCATGGATAAAGCAGGAGTAAAATATAGAAAATGTTTGAAAAAACATAAAAGAACGACTTCTATTTCCATTTCTCCCTTGCGTTGGGTAAACAAGGAGAAATATTGCCGAGAAGAGCAGAAAGGCAAATACCAAAAAACAGAAAATGTAGCATGTACGTATGACGCACATCATAACGAAGAATAGGAAGGACAAGCAGCGGACAGAAAGACTAAAGAAAAATCAGATATAGGAGAATAGATGGATGAGTGGTTATGAATTGTTATATGTAGTTCCTACAGAAAAGACAAATAAAGGGAAAAACTCAGCTTGTCTCGTGCTGCGGAAGGGAAATCAAGAGCCGCAGAAACAGTATCAATCAGCTGAAAGCTACATGGTGAACTGGCAAGAAGAACTGGAAGAGGAAACCAAGTACAAAGCAGAAGTGACCTCTTTGTATCAAACCAAAAATGGCGGACGAGGGAAAGTATACCTGATGCAGAACCAGCAGATTTTCATTCCCATTTCTATTTTGCCGGGCAAGGGAAATAGCACCGGGTATGTATCTTTGAAAGATGTGACGGGCATTAGCCAAGGATATAATGGAAATGGAATGATACGGTTCTTAGAGGGGCGGATTTCTCTTCAGACCCATATGGCAGTGGATTCCCTGTTCGATCGAGTGAATAAAGCGAAATCCACATATTGCGAAGGGTTTAAGCCAGCGGATTTGGTAATGGAGCTTATCACTGAAAAAGAAAAAGTGCAATGTGCTTTATCACAGCCGAACGGTTTAGGGGCCGATATTCTACACGTAGGGAAAAGTCTGACCCTGGCGACTTTGGATTTTTTACGACAAGTACCTATTGAAAAATTGCCGGAAGTCATAGGAGATTTATGCCGGAAAATGGGACGTGTCGATGGGTATTGGCGTGATAAAAAGATGGATTGGCTTCGGGCCTATATCTATACCATGGTGGGGCATACGGCAACCAAGGAAGATGTCAAGAAAGCACTGGAATTGGCTGACCGTCCGGAGACCATTCCTCAGGTAAATCCAACGGAGATAGGACGGAAATACTGGCCTGCTTTTTGTGAAATACAGGAAGAATCGCCTGAAATCAATTCTGTGGATACTTTTGCGACTAGACCACTGATTTTTGTTACAGCCCGTTGTGATACAGTAAGAGAAATCACTGCTAGCCCAATTGCTAGTACTATAACTGAAGCACAATCTGTATTACAAAAGTCTTCGAAAATGGCAACTTTGATGGAAACGGCACTCAGCCAAACACGAACTGCTTCTCCGGTTTCGTCAGCAGTTTCTGCTATGATGGAATCAGCATTAAGCCAAGCACGATTTGAATTTCCTGCTTCACCAGTAGTTTCTGCGGTGATGGAATCAGTACAAACTGCTTTCCACGCTTCATCGGCAGTTTCTGCCATGATGAAATCGGCACTAGGCCAAACACAAACTACTTTTCCCGCTTCATCGGCACTTTCTGCTGCGATGAAAGCGGCACAACAGCAAACACGCTTGGTGGGACAACAGATGCGAATCCATCGAAATATGAGTGCATTGCGTGCTATATCGCAGGGGTTTGAAAAGTAACTGTAAAAATGATAAAAGAGTGATAATAAGAAGTTGGACTTCAGAAAGGCAGAGGTCCAACCTTTTTTATTTTACAAAGCGATGAACATTTCAAGCGTGCTCGGTCAGGTCTGCTTCTAGGGAAACGCTGATTTAATCAAAGAGTTTGAAATTATAAGAATTTTTATCCAAAGCATCGTCAAGAAAATCCTTACATGGCTCGGGATGAGCGAAAAGAAAGTCAGTAGGAAACATACTAAAACGGGAAGTCTTATTTCAAATCGCTTATCGAACCATGTGCTGATAGGAATAACACAAAGATCCTTCGACTATCGCCCTACGGGCGGCTCAGGATGACTGATAGAGAGAGTAATGCTACAGAGAAGAAAAGAACGCTAGAGGTATCCTTTCAGTAGTTGTGGCCCCTTGGAGAAGGGGCGGCGAAGCCGGGGATAGAAATGGCCCGAAGGGACATAATCAGCACTGGCGGAACAAATAACATGTGAGTCTGTGTTGTAATGGCTGGCCTTACAAAACACTTAGAATCGCTAGAAGAGGTCTATCCCCTTGGCCCCCTTCTCCAAGGCAATGCTGTTAAGTTAAGCGAAATATGTGATGATCCCTTTCTTGGCAAAGTTTCTAGGGGTGCTCAGGATTCATAGGTTTCTCAGGTTCCACGAATGAGATGATAACGCTAGCATCTATCGGCACATGCGAGGAACCTGAGCCACCTCAGCAACTTGAGAAACCTGAGTAACCTTTAATCACGAGCGGAATCATGCTTATTGACGCAAATCCTTAACTTAACAACATTGCTTCTCCAGGGGGGATGCTTTTACGGAGTACATCAGTTGGAGCGGGATACGGGAAATCAAAGAAGCGTTGTTAGGTTAACCGCTAGAGTGAATGCCGAAGCGGGCAGAGACAAACAGTTTTCCTGCTGCCCGAGTGAGCGATTCCTATCCCAAGGAAATGATTTATGGATGATACGGGTGGTGTTTATTCACTGTACCCTTTCTTTTATGAAACAAATAGAGTAAAATGTAACTAGGAAACGGAAGAAAATAGAAAATCCCCGCCGATGCCCATAGAATCTATGGAATGTATTGATTTTTTGCCGAAGGAGTGTCATCTATGGTTATGTTGTGTCATCCCCGCCGCAAATGGCATGTAGAAGCCAGACAGGATCGCACATCTCAGGCACGGGATTGAAAAAAGCTCCCCAACCATGGGGACGAAAACCTTTTAGGGTTTTATGTTCACTCACGGAGAACAGGCACCGCATTGAAAAAAGCTCCCCAACCATGGGGACGAAAACTCGGACGCTTTTAATCCTTTTACTGTTTCAGCGTCTAAATAATTGAAAAAAGCTCCCCAACCATGGGGACGAAAACAATATACGGTGTAAAACACCGAACGTCTTTATACCACAGATTGAAAAAAGCTCCCCAACCATGGGGACGAAAACTTGCAATTCCAATAACATTTATTATCACGCTGGTGACTATGGATTGAAAAAAGCTCCCCAACCATGGGGACGAAAACCAATTCTAGAATCAATTTTAGAAATTTCTTTTTTAATATTGAAAAAAGCTCCCCAACCATGGGGACGAAAACATATCCATTATCTACTTTTATACCTGGAAATTCAAATATAATTGAAAAAAGCTCCCCAACCATGGGGACGAAAACTTCTTTTTCAGTGCGTACAGTTACATAAGTCATTTTTGTTATTGAAAAAAGCTCCCCAACCATGGGGACGAAAACCTGGTGACCATCCATCTGCTACCCTAGCTTTGTAACACTTATTGAAAAAAGCTCCCCAATCATGGGTAATGTTGTTAAGTTAAGCGAAA
>DBLC01000163.1:11232-20440 GCA_002297935.1 Dialister sp. UBA734 | reverse complement strand
ACTTCCAGCGAAATCATACCTACTAACGTAAATCTTTAACTTAACAACAGTGCAATCATGGGGACGAAAACTATCTTTCTCTCCACTTCGCTCTTTGCTTTAGCATCGTATATTGAAAAAAGTACCTCAACCATGGGGACAACAAACTCTATATCCACCTATGACAAAGACTATGGCCCATGAATGACTTTGTAAGAAAAAAGTCATTCATGGGCCATAGTTTTAAAAGTTGTGTTATAATCATCATATAATGTTTGTTCATAAATGCAGTTATCCATTGGCTTGTATTGGAAACAGGGCGGGGTATTGAAGCTCAAATAACCAACAACCGACAACCAACAACAAGGAAAATGCAGAATTTGGGGTGATAGTTTATATTTCTATCCCATTGAATGAACCGACAACCATTCACTTCGACGATTTCCTCTTTTTCTATCGGGAAAAGCGTCGTGACTACACAATCTTATAGGAATTTCCATTCGTTGTATTGCGAGGTGATCCAATGAGCAGTTCTTTACAAATTGTAACCATTGCTTCGCTCCTACATGATATCGGGAAGATTTGCTACAGAGCTGACAGGGAGCGGAAGACCCACTCCATTCTTGGCTCTGATTTTTTGTACCCTTTTTGTCATGAATCAGAGAGCGGAAAGCAGATTTTGCGATGTGTCAAGTACCATCATGAGAGAGAACTCAAAGCCGCTGGTCTTCCAGTGGATGATTTGGCCTATGTGGTGGATGAGGCGGATAATATCGCGGCCGGGGTGGATCGCAGAAAGAATGGTACTACGGAATGGGGCTTTGATCCCACGTTGAGTTTGGAAAATGTGTTCAATGCCATCGATGTGGAAGGGAAGCCTTCCTATTTCCCTTTGAAATTGTTGGATGCCAAGGCAGCGCCCAATTATCCGGTAGGTTCGTCTCGCCATTCAGGAACCCCAGGGGCCTATAGTGCCATTGAGAAAAGTTTGGAAAATAATTTCCAGCGGAAAGCACCGCCAGATATGAAGGGAAATGAACTGCTTCGTATCTTGGAAGACACCCTTTCCTATGTGCCATCCAGTACAGCGACAGGGGAGATTTGTGATATTTCTCTCTATGACCATGTGAAAATGACCGCTGCAGTGGCGTCTTCTTTGCTTCGGTACATGCAGCAACAGGGCATAGCAGATTACAAAGAGTTTTGCGTGACTGGCCGGGAGGTCCATCGGAAGGAAGATACCATGCTCTTTATTTCCGGTGATTTTTCTGGCATTCAGAAATTTATTTATCGAGTGCCCACCAAAGGCGCATTGCGTATGCTCCGCGGGCGGTCCTTCTATTTACAGATGGTCTTGGAAAATATCATCGATGAGATCCTGGACCGGTTGGAACTTTCTCGGGCCAATCTGATTTATTCCGGCGGCGGTCATTTCTATATGCTGGCCGATAATACAGAGGAGACAAAGCAGATTCTAGAGGAGGGATTCCGCCATGTGAATGAAGAATTGCTCCATCTCTATGGGACGTCTTTGTATATTGCTGCCGGCTGGGTTCCTGTGTCTGCCGAGGAGCTGCGGCAGGAAAGCAGCGATAGGGAGAATATGTTCCGTCGGGTGAATGCGGTCATTGCGAAGAAAAAACAGAATCGCTATGAGGCATCTATGGTTTCTCTCTTGACCGATGAGCATAGTGAGCTGAACCAGATGGAAGCGGGCCTTAGAGAATGCGGGCTTTGTCATCGGTCTGTGAAAGAGTCGGAATTGTCCGATTATTTGGCCATCAAGGATACCGATGAGGACCAGGAACCGATGCAAGTATGTCCCCAGTGCAATGGCATGTATGCCTTGGGGAAAGACATTATTGAGAGGAAATCTCTTTTTGCTATCCTTTCTGAACCGGTAGGAAATTCTATTTCTTTGCCTTCCCCCTTTGGACCGTGCTACTTGAAGGCCATCACCAGGGAAGCGGACCTGAAGAAACAGGGGGCACTGCACCGGGTGTACAGCAAGAACGATTCCACCACAGGGGCTTTCATTGGGACTCGGCTTTGGGTGGGAGACTATGTTTGCCGGAATGCATCGGGAGAAGCCTTGGATTTCAAGGAAATGGCCCAATGCGCTGGCGGCAGCCTGGATGAAAAGGGGATCCAGCGATTGGGGGTACTTCGGGCCGACGTGGATTGGCTGGGGGCTCTCTTCATGGCTGGGTTCCAGGAAAATTACCGGACCTTATCTCGTTATGCCGCTCTTTCGCGGAATTTGTCTATGTTTTTCTCCAAATGCATTTCCGATATTTGCGCCAAACGGTTACCGGAAGGGCAGAAGCCATTCTATCTGTTTCATGAAAAGGAAAAGAACCGAATCATCCATGTGGTCTATGCCGGTGGGGATGATGTATTTCTTGTGGGGGCTTGGGATGATTTGCTCGAGACGGCCGTAGACCTTCGGGAGACATTCCGCCATTATACCAATGGGAAATTGTCTTTCTCTGCTGGGCTTGGACTTTTCTCGCCCAGTTACCCGGTGATTCGTATGGCCCAAGAAACAGGAACCTTGGAAGATTTGGCGAAAGGAAAAGAAAAGGACCGTATCGCTCTCTTTGGCACCGATGCGGCAGAGCAGAAAGGGACGCCGGTTTTCTCATGGACGGAATTTAAAGAAAAGGTATGGGGCGAAAAGTTACATTTCCTGCTCCAACATATGATATTGGCAGGCATCAATGATACAGAAGAAAGACAGGGCCGTATCGTTGTCGGGAAATCTCTTCTCTATCGGATGATGGAATTGCTGTCCGGCCCATCTCTCAATCTGGCTCGCTTTGCCTATATGCTGGCAAGACTGGAACCGGTAGGGAAGAACGTGACAGAAGAAGAAAAAGCCCATTATGAAGACATACGGAAATGGATGTACCAGTGGAGGCGGTCGGAAGGAAAAGATCCAGTGGAACTGGAAGCCGCTCTTCGGCTGGTGATTTATCGCATGAGAGATACGGAAAAATAAGGAGGTATGTATGACTGACTTTGTAAATGATGCGGAAAAAGCTATGAAAAAACTTAGCTCAGGAAATATGGTGACTACAGGGCAGATTCGGAAATTTTTAACGGCAGTGAATACGGTGACTGGCAAAGTGGATCAGTTTAAAAGAGGGCAAAAAGGAACAAAATTGCCAGAAGATTTACAAATGCAGGTGAAGTTTCTCAAAGTCAAATTGGCCTATCAGATTGGACGAATGGGAAAACCTGTGAAAGATTTTAGTGATGAAACACATATGATGGCATGGATTGATAGTATTGGGGATAGTGTGGAAAAATACGAACGATTTGCCCGCTATGTGGAAGCATTGGTGGCATTTCATAAGTATTATAGTGCATGGAGGGATAAATAAATGGGGCAGGTACAACTGTTAGGGAAATTGGTCATTCAAGCCATATTGGAAGTTAAGACCGGATTGCATATTGGTGGGTCCAGTGATTATGCGCCCATTGGAGCTGTGGACAGTGTCTTTGTGCGGGATCCGATGACCAAACAACCGGTGATTCCAGGAAGTTCTGTAAAGGGGAAAATGAGAACCCTTTTGGCCAAAGCTAGGGATGGGAAAAGTATATTGCCTGAACCTTCTGAAGATGAGATGGTTGTCCGTCGTTTATTTGGCTCTTCTAGTGATGAAAATGTGTTGTTATCTCGACTGCAATTTTCTGATTGCTTTGTTACTAAAGCTGCTGAAAAGAAATTTTCTGCCATCGATACAGATACCTACATGGGAGAAGTGAAATTTGAAAATGTGATCAATCGGGCCACTGGCGTTGCCAATCCGCGGCAAATCGAACGGGTACCACGAGGCATGACCTTTGATTTTGAATTGGTGTACAACATTGAAAATGAAGAGGAATTAGCAGAAGATATGAAAGTCCTAGCCGATGGGTTCCGCCTGCTGCAGCTGGATTACCTGGGCGGCCATGGGTCCCGTGGATACGGCCGCGTGAGTTTCTCTGATTTCTATGTAGAAAGAATCGATGCCAAAACAGGGGAAGCTACGGCCCAAGATGGGCTGATTGACCAGTTGGAAAAGGCGGCTTTATGAGTACCTATGTACTTCTTCCCCTACGATTTTTATCCTCTGTGCATTTCGGCGATGCATCCGGCGGGGGAGGACTGGATGCGGTGCAGCTGACTTGCCGGGCGGATACCTTTTTCAGCGCCCTTTGCGTAGAAGCTGCAAAGTTGGGGTCAAAAACTTTGGCTCGATTGGTCGATAAAGCCCAAGCGGGGCAAATTGCGTTTTCAGATTTACTGCCTTGGTATCAACGGGATGGAAACTACGAATGGTACTTGCCCAAGCCGGTTCTCTCTGTTACCCCTGCAGAAAAGAAAATAGAAAACTTACAGACCGTCAGAGCAGAATCATCTTTCCGAAAGAAATCGAAGAAAAGAGCCTTCATTCGTGCTTCTGAATTGGGGCTTTATGTAGATGACCTGCGGTACGGTTCGGCCTCTCTGACGGAAGAACCCACTTTCGGAACGGCTATTTCCCAAGTCCATTTCAATGGGCGAAGCCGGGCTCCCTATTCGGCAGGAAGCTATTACTTGGCAAAGCAGGCAGGGCTCTATAGTCTGATTCGCTTGGAAGAAAAAGAAGATATCCAGTGGCTGTCTCTCCTGATTCACCTGACCGGTCTATCTGGGATTGGTGGCCGCCGGTCCAGCGGCATGGGACGGTTCCAAGAAGAATTGCCCTATCTCCAGCTTCAGGATGGTGCCGAAAATGAGGATACTGAAGCGCTGTATCAGCTCCTTACGGATACAGAAGCAGAAGAGCAGATGTGCCTCTCGTCCTTGCTGCCCCAGAAAGAAGAAATAGAAATCGCCGCAGCAGGGAAAGGGCTGTGGGTGCAGCGAAGTGGCCTCTCCTGGAGTCAGGGTATGGATGTACCGGTGAAAATGCACACCATCTATATGATGGCAGCTGGTAGCTGCTTCTCGAAACGGCTGAAAGGTCGGATTGCTGATGTGAGTACGCCTGCTTCACCCCATCCGGTCTATCGGTATGGGAAAGGTCTTTATGTGGGGGTGCCGAAATGAGTATGCACTATTGGAAAGTCACATTGAAATGCACCAGCCCGGTCTGCATTGGCAGCGGAGAGACTTGCAAGAAGAGCCAATATATCTATGATTGCAAGGAACGAAAAGTCTATTTCTTGCGAGAAGAGAAATGGATTTCCTTCTTAGGGATCCATGGTATCATAGACGATTTCGCCAATGAATTGCTTAGAAATCCGTCGCAGTTCAAGTTATTTGCCTACCTATCGCATCAACCTTTGCTTTTGAAACGGTATAGAAATTATTTTGGTATCAAAAAAGCATTGCTAGCAAGTGGTGCCATGGAAGAAGGCGAAGATTACCTGGCTTCTACAGGGGCTGATGGAAAGAACGGGCCCAAAGATATTGTCCGGTTTATACGGGATGGGGAAGGGTACCCGTACATCCCTGGGACATCTTTGAAAGGTGCTTTTCGCACAGCCATTTTATCCCATGAAATCCGAAAGCATCCAGAAATATATGAAAGAGATTGGAAAGCCATAGAAAATGGGGCTGGAGATAAAAAGAAAATGGGAAGTGCCATGGATGGCTTGGAAAGGAGACTGTCTTTGACACCTGATAAAGAAGGCCGATTGGATATGGTGAATAGCTATTTCCGAGGGCTCTCTATCAGTGATGCGACGCTGGTAGATGGTGGTCTTTGCGTTGTACCGAAAGCCGATTTATCTGTCCGTGCTGATGATACGCATCAAGTGGCGCTATATCGAGAAGCCCTGAATCGACATTCCAAGTTAGCCTTTACCCTTGGGATTGATGATAGCGAAAAAGGGATGGGGCATTTTGGAATCCGAAATTTTGATGATTTGCAGCAGGTTCTTCAAGAATTTGTACAGCTCCAGTATGACATGCTAAAGAAACCTTTTCTGGAAAATGCCAAGTATGAACTATCGGATATCGAGAATGCCCATAACGCAGATATGCTGCTTGGTGCTGGTACTGGTTTTTTGTCTAAAACCTTGATATATTCTTTGGCTCCTGACAAAGCGAGTGCCGTGAGAGTGACAAAGAAACTGATGGAACGGCTTTTTCCGAGAGGAAAACATGCCAGAGATACAGAAATTTCTCCCCATGCATTGAAATTGGTGGAAACAGATGAGAATACCTATCTGATGGGCATGTGTTATCTGGAGGCCAAGCCGCTATGCTGACACAAGTAGAAATAGAACTCCAACTGCCCGAAGGAACGCTCTTCAATCAATCCATGGGTTCCATCTTGCAAGGAGCCTTGATGGAGCAAGTGGCCCCTGCCTGGGCGGAGGTCATGCATACCCAGAACGTGCGGCCCTATAGCCAGTATGGTTGTATCAAAGAAGGAAAGCCCATTTGGCGGATTCACACATTGACGGAGGAAGCGGCGGAGCAGATGCTCTCTCCATTGCTCCGTCTTTCATCCCTTTACTTGAAACAAAGAAACCAAGAAATTGGACTTTCCCATTTCCAGATTGTGAAGCAGGAAACCTTTAAGGAAATAGAAGAGAAATACTGGGGGACAGACAAGAAAATCCATCACATGGATATGAATTTCTTGACCTCCGCTTCCTGCAAAAGCCAAGGCGGCTATGCCATCTTCCCCATGCCCCATCTGATATTCAAAAATCTCATCAAGAAATGGAATGCTTTCTCCGATGGATCCACCATGGAAGAAGTGGGGATAGCAGACCAGCTGGCCCAGCAAATGGACATCACTGATTACCAACTCCATATGCATCCCTTCTCCCTAGAAGGCCGCCGCATCCGTGCCTTCCGTGGGAAAGTGCGCTACGGCTTTTTCAAAAATGATGCCGCTGCCCGCCTGGCCGCCACCTTGGCAGACTTTGCCAACTATGCCGGCACCGGCATGAAAACCTCTATGGGCATGGGCGGCACAGAAGCCAAGGTGGAGTTTTACAATAAGTAGGCAGTAAGCAGTCTACTGTTAACCGTTAACCGTTAACTGTCAACTGCTCACAGCCAACTAACAAAGGAGAAACTATGCGTATCTTATTCACCCCAGCAGGAGACACCGATCCGGTCCGCGGTTATCGTGATGGAGCCATTCTGCATATCCTTCGTCACTATCCACCGGTGGACAAAGTGATTCTTTTCTTGACAAAAGACATGGAAGAAAAGGAAAAAGAAAGCCACTGCTATACGAAAGGAATTGCTACGGTGGCACAGGATATCCCCTTAGAAATGATAGACAGTGGTATCACAGAACCCCACAAGTATGAAAAATTGACACAAATACAGGAAGCCTTTGATGAAGTCTATGACGCCTATCCAGAAGATACCCAGTGGCTTCTCAATGTCAGCTCAGGGACGCCCCAAATCAAAACCGTCATGGCCTTACTCGCACTGGACTATCCTCGCACCAAAGCGATACAGATCGACAGCCCCATGAAAGGATCCAACCGAGACAACCATCCCAATAAAGAAAACGACATGTTAGAGATGATTGAATGCAATGAAGATAGAATTTATGATGACATGCCCAATCGCTGCAGTGAACCGCCGCTGCTTCTTCTGAAAAAACATAGCTTGAAACGGCAAATTATTTCCTTAGTGAACAACTATGAATATGCCGGAGCACTCCAACTGGTGAAACAAAATAGCACGCTTTTCTCGGAAGATACTAAAAAACTCTTGCAGCACGCGGTCTATCGCCGAGACCTGATGTGGAAAGAAGCAAACAAAGTCATTGCATCCTACCAGGGAAGTCCGCTGATCCAGAATCCCGATGACTTTTCGGAATATTTCCAAGTCATGGAAATGAGACAACGAAAAAAGCAATATCCAGAATTTATCGTTAAGCTATCTCCGGTCTTAATGAATTTGGGATTGGAGTATATGAATGTGATTCCGGGGTTCCGGTTATCTTTATGTGGATATAAAAGAAATGATACATTTTATTTGGATAGACAAAAAATGAATGGAAATTATCCAGATATTGTGACATATATGGAAACCGCTTTAGGAAAAATGTTACGCAATGATTATTTGTATTTCGGGAATATTTTGATGATTTGCCAATATTTACAAAAACATAGTTTGAAAGATGATGAAGTACATAATCAGGTTACAGAAATTTTTGAGAAATTGCGTCTAGTAGAAGAAAAAACTCGCAATCTTATTGCTCATGAAATTACCAATCTGAGTGATAAGAAGATCAGAAATTTGACTAGCAATCAAAATGCGCCTGACGGGCTAGATGCCCAAGCCGTTATGGCACTTCTTCATAAAGCGGTTCATTTGATTTATGGTCATGATATTCGCTGGACCTATGATGATTTAAATGATAAAATCATAAGTAGCTTGAAAGAAAACAGTTGACCGAAAATCGTTAGCCGTTAACCGTAAACTGTTTACCATCAGCCCATCCCCGCCGATGGCGATGAAATCGAAGAAAATCACCACTTTTGACCGATAGGAGAGTGTCCCATGCATCTATGTATCCATCCCCGCCGCAAATGGCTTTCTGGACGTAGACACCATGGGCATTCTCAGACTCGGTATTGAAAATAGCTCCCCAATCATGGGGACGAAAACCAGTCGTAGGAGCTGAACGGTACTCTATGCGGTACTACAGAATTGAAAATAGCTCCCCAATCATGGGGACGAAAACAGCACTTTTGTGCGGTAGGAAATCAATCCACGACCATCACCAATTGAAAATAGCTCCCCAATCATGGGGACGAAAACAGCGTTGAACTCAACGCTACCCCAATCCCCTACAAGTTATTGAAAATAGCTCCCCAATCATGGGGACGAAAACTAACCTCTTGAACCATATGATACTGCTAGGTATCTAGTAAATTGAAAATAGCTCCCCAATCATGGGGACGAAAACAGAGCTTCATAGATATAGTCATCATCGAACCAAAGGAATTGAAAATAGCTCCCCAATCATGGGGACGAAAACTTTAACCGCTTTCTTCACATCGAACGTTCCTTTGACTACTATTGAAAAAAGCTCCCCAATCATGGGGACGAAAACGGGTCAACAAATTCCCCTGTGAAACTTGCACCATCCCATTGAAAAAAGCTCCCCAATCATGGGGACGAAAACTATTGGCGACTATAAAGGCATGAAAGCGTTGACTGAAAGATTGAAAAAAGCTCCCCAATCATGTAATGTTGTTAAGTTAAGGATTT
>DBLC01000163.1:9165-11082 GCA_002297935.1 Dialister sp. UBA734 | reverse complement strand
CTACGAAAGGGATCATCACATAATTTGCTTAACTTAACAGCATTGCCCAATCATGGGGACGAGGGAATGTTGATTCTAACAACAAACAATTACCAACTACCAACTACTAACAACAATTTCATAAGAAACGGGGCGATCAGATGAGCTGGATCTATGTGACCGAAGCAGGAGCCAAGTTGGGATTTCGTCAGGGAAAGTACGTGATTAGCCGAGAAAATGAAATTGTCGCAGAAGTCCCTTCGGAAGTGGTGGAAGGGGTGACGGTGATTGATGCCGTACAAGTGTCTTCCCATGCCATTGTGGATTTTTTGAAGCGGGATATTCCTGTGACTTGGCTCTCTACGGAAGGAAAATTCTTTGGTCGGTTGGAGTCCACTTCCGCCCAAGATATGAGCCGCGTGAAAGAGCAATTTGATTTCTTGGACGATGAGAAGCTCTGTGTGGATTTGGCCAAACTGGTGGTTTTTCGGAAGGTGTACAACCAGCGGGCTATTTTGCGAAATTATAACCGGCGAGCAGAAAGTCCCCGCGTGAAAACCGCTTATGACCAGATGCGTATCTTGGCAGATAAACTGCATAGAGCACAGACGGTGGATGAAGTCATGGGCTATGAAGGAGCCATGGCACGGGTGTATTTCCAGGTACTCAGTGAATTTTTGCCACCGGCCTTTCATTTCGAGAAACGAACGAAGCGGCCGCCGACGGATTGTTTCAATTCCATGTTGAGCTTTGGGTATACTCTTTTGATGTATGATTTCTATACCGCCATTACAAGGACCCGCTTGTCTCCTTACATCGGATTTCTTCATGCTTTGAAAGATGGACATCCGGCATTGGCCTCCGATTTGATGGAACCCTGGCGGGCCGCTATTGTGGATTCTTTTTGCTTGGCCTTGGTGACGCACCATGAAATCGATGAGTCCTATTTCCAGAAGTCAGAAGAAAATGGGGGCGTGTACCTCAATCGGGTGGGACGGCGCATTTTCATCCAAGCCTATGAACGGAAAATGCGAAGTGTCAATTCCTATTTCAATGGGAAGTATTCCTGGCGTCATACGGTCCAGATGGAGTGCGATTCCTATCGGCAAGCGGTCCATGCCAAGGATCCCTCTCTTTTGAAAGCCTTGGTGATTCGATGATGGAAGAAATAGAACTGCATCCTAGCGATGATAGCCGGCTGATTGTGCTGGCTATTTATGACATTGTAGATAATAAGGCCCGTCTGGCTATGGTGAAATGCTTGTCTCGGTACGCCATTCGGGTGCAAAAATCCTGTTTCGAGGGATTTCTGACGCCGAAACAATGCAGACAAATGGAAGAGGAAGCCAGCGAAATCATTGATCCGTCTTGCGACTCCCTGCGGGTGTATCGCCTGAGAGACCATACCCTGGTTCGCTCCTGGGGCAGGGGAGAAGTGAAAACCGATGATGTGGTGATTTATTAATTTGATTTTCTCATCCAATCTGCCCTCCTGGTTCAATCACCTTTTCCCTAGCGTTAAAAGCACTATAAAATGAGCCATAGCGTTTGGGGCGTCTAACAGATAAGCGAAAAGAAAGTCAGTAGGAAACATACTAAAATGGGAAATCTCATTTCAAATCACTAATAGAACAATGTGCTTTTATGAATAACACAAAGATCCTTCGATTTTCGCCCTACGGGCGGCTCAGGATGACTGATAGAGAGGGTAACGCTAGAAGAAAAGAATGCTAGCGGTATCCTTTCAGCAGTTGTGGCCCCTTGGAGAAGGGGCGGCGAAGCCGGGGATAGAAATGGCCCGAAGGGACATAATCAGCACTGGCGGAACGAATAACATGTGAGTCTGTGCCGGAATGGCTGGCCTTACAAAACACTTAGAGTCGCTAGAAGAGGTCTATACCTCAGGCCCCTTCTCCAAGGCAATGTTGTTAAGTTAAG
>DBLC01000163.1:0-9056 GCA_002297935.1 Dialister sp. UBA734 | reverse complement strand
CCTAAGAACCCTTAGCACCTTCAGAACCTTTACCACGCAAGAGAACATGCATATTTTGTATATTTCTATCTACATACAGGAAATCTGTCTGATGTCGATACCATCAGATGATTTCCTGTGTTTTTATTTCATCTATTCATCGGAATAGAATTTATTTCGTATAAAATGAAGAATTTTATGAATAAATATTGACATAGCTGCATAAAAATGCTATCATCTATGCATACAAAAACAAAGGACCGATGTCGTTTATGGTTGCGTGAGTAAGTGCGATTTCCATAGGGATGAAAGGGTTCTGAAGGTTCTAAGGGTTCTTATGTCTCTCGAATGGACTGATAGACACTATTGGTATCATCTCGTTCGATTAACCTAAGAAATTTGAGAACCTTGAGCAACCTGAGAAACTTGGTATCAGACGGAATCATCGCTTATTTCATAAAAATGGCAGGGGCTCGAATACACTAGAAGGGGTGCATGAACATGATGAAACAGAGCAAACTTTTCAAATTGGCCGTATTGGGGATGGCAGTTGCGGCTGCATTTACTATGGCAGGTTGCGGTGGGGACAGCAAACCGGCTGCTAGCCAGGGAGCTAGTACACAGAAAGAAAGCCCGCTGATGCAGAAGATTAAGAAAGAAGGAAAATTGGTGGTAGGTACCGCTTCCGGTTACCCGCCATATGAATTTGTAGATACTTCCGTTGGCGAAAAGAAGGTTATCGGTATCGATATGGAACTGGCCCAGAAGGTGGCTGATAAATTGGGCGTGAAGCTGGAAGTGCAGGATATGAATTTCCAGGCCTTACTCACATCTCTCACCAGTGGCAAGGTGGATTTGGCCATCGCTGGAATTAACCCGACCGATGAACGTAAAAAGACCATGGACTTCTCCGATAACTACCTGCCAACAGAACAGATGGTGATTATCAAGAAAGCCGACGCAGACAAATACAAGAAAGTAGAAGACCTGTACGGTAAGACCATTGGCGTACAGAAATCCACTACCCAGGAAGCACTGGCTAAGGAAAAAATCAAAGATGCAAAGATCGTAGGTCTGGCCCATGTGCCGGAAGTGGTGCTGGAACTGAAACACGGCAAAGTGGATGGTCTGGTCGTGGAAGGCATCGTTGGCCAGCAGTATGTGATTTTCAATGATGACTTGATGTTCTCGGATATCAAATTCCCGAACGCCGTAAAGAACTCCGCTGCTGCTATCCAGAAGGGCAATGAAGACGTGTTGGCTGTGGTTAATGAAGTGATCAAAGAAAATACTGACAACGGCAATTTCAAGAAATGGACCGAAGAATACAGCAAGAAGGCTGTTTCTAACGCAGACAATAAATAATTGTTGAGAAAAGGGTGTGGAGGCTCTTGGCTTTCACACCTTTTTATATGTAGTGAGGAGTGGTGGTGTGGCGCACAATATTTGGAAGCGCCGCGGCATATAAAAGGTTATGATTGTGCAGTTTTCTCCTTTATAACATAGAAAAAATAGGGCTTGCGACTGGGGTAAAAAGGTTATAAAAGGTTATGTCACCAGCGGAAATCCCATAACCATTTATAACCCTTATAACCTAGTTGCAAGCCTTAATTGCTGTGTGTTAGAAAAAAGAAATCAGCAGGATAATAACCTTTTATATAATTGGCGGTGCTTCCAAATAGTATGCGCCGCCACCACGATTTCTCACTTCTAACTTCTCACTTCTAACTAAAAAAGCTCTAGTCAATACCAATTCTCCTATGTTATAATGAAACATCTAACTATCACGATATATTCGGAAACATGATGGTGACTGGTGGACTGGTGACTGGTGACTGGGAATGGTTGTTTTTCCTAGTCACTAGTCACCAGTCACGAGTCACTAGACCGTTTCTAAGAAAGAAGGTCCCACCGGATGAACGAAAAGAAAATTCCATTTAGCGATGAGCTGATTCGACAGGTTGCTGCTACTTATGGCACACCTTTCCATATTTATGATGAAAAAGGCATTTTGGAAAATATGAAACGGCTGCAGAAGGCATTCTCTTGGAATCCCAATTTCCATGAATACTTTGCTGTAAAAGCCACTCCAAATCCTTGGATTATGAAGAGCCTGAAAACTCTCAATGTGGGCGCAGACTGCAGCTCCATGGCAGAACTGGTTCTGTCTGAAACTGTAGGCATCACCGGGGACAACATCGTATTTTCTTCCAACGACACACCGGACGAAGAATTTAAGAAAGCCTATGAACTGGGCGCTATCATGAACCTGGACGATATTTCCAACTTGGACGATATGGAACGTCTCCAGATTGTACCGGAAAAGATTTGCTTCCGCTACAACCCAGGACCGGACATGGCGCGCGGCAACGACATCATCGGCAAGCCAGAAGAAGCGAAATACGGCATGACCCGTCCGCAGCTCCTCAAGGCTGTGGAATGGGCAAAGAATAAAGGAATTTCCTATATCGGCATTCACACCATGGTCATTTCTGCTGAACTGCAGCTGCCGGGCCTTCTGGGCACCATCAGCATGATGTTTGACCTGGCCAATGAAATCAAAGAAAAACTGGGCGTCACTGTGTCTTTCATCGACTTTGGCGGCGGCATCGGCATTCCTTACCGTCCGGAACAGGATCCAGTGGACCTGGAAGGGCTGGGCGAAGGGGCCAAGAAACTGTTTGAAGAAAAAATGGCTGGCAAAGGCTTCGACCATACCCGTATTTCTTTTGAATGCGGCCGTATGGTGACTGGTCCTTACGGCTTCCTGGTCACCAAAGCCATTCATTACAAACACATTTATAGAAACTACATCGGAACCGACGCTTGCATGGCAGACCTGATGCGTCCAGGCATGTACGGGGCGTACCATCACATCACCGTGCTGGGCAAAGCCGATGCGCCGAAGGATCATGTGTACGACGTGACCGGTTCTCTTTGCGAAAACTGCGATAAATTTGCTATTCAGAGAGCCCTGCCGGAAATTGAAATGGGCGATCTCATCGTCATTCACGATACCGGTGCTCATGGACACAGCATGGGGTACAACTACAACGGCCGTCTCCGTCACCAGGAAATCATGGTTCACACCGACGGTTCCATCCAGCAGATTCGTAAAAACGAAACCCTGTCCAACCTCTTCGCTACCCTGGATTTCCCGGGCTTGAAAGAAAATACTGCGAAGGTGGAAAAATAATTCTTACGAGAGTTGTCTCAAGTGGTATGAAATCATAGCGAAAAGGGGTATACTCTATGATTTCTGCGTCCTAACAAATGAAATAGACCGCTTGTCAAAAGGTTATAAAAGGTTATGCTTTTAAAGCTAGTCTTTTATAACCTTTTTGTTTTTTGGATGATGATTATGTTGGTCAGTGAAATAAGTGATGATTTCTGTTGATATAAAGGTTACTCAAGTTTCTTGAATGAGCTGAAAACGCTAGCAAATTTATGCCTGTTGACAGTGAGGCATTTATACCAATTTTATATACTTGTTCGAGTTTCTATCTAAAAATATCATGGAAAAGTTATAACACTTGATGTATAATATAAATGTCTTAAAGATAGCAAAAAGTCTATCTGTTAAACGTTTCTTATAACGTTTCTATTCACTGGTAATGAAAGGAATAGACTGGGGATTCGAAAATATTTTCCTAGGGCCTAGCTACCAATCCCTAGCTACCCATCTAATCCCTGGCTTTCAAATCAAAAGGAGGAGTTGCTATGTATACTTTTTCTGGTACTGAATTTAACGGAAAACATCCGAAAATTGATCCCAATTCTTTTGTAGCAGGCAATGTTTTTCTGTCCGGCGATGTTCGGGTAGGCAAATATGCCAGCATCTGGCCCGGTGTGGTGGCTCGCGGTGATGTGAATTATATTTCCATCGGCGAATGCAGCAACGTGCAGGACCTGTGTTGTCTCCATGTGGCTGATGACAATCCGTGTATCATTGGCGATTACGTTACCATCGGTCATTCTGCAGTCATTCACGCCTGCGAAATCGAAGACCACGTGTTGGTAGGCATGCATGCCACCATCCTGGACGGTGCCAAGATTGGCAGAGGCTCTATCATCGCTGCTGGTGCGTTGGTCTTGGGCGGCACGGTGATTCCGCCGAACTCCCTCGTGGTAGGCGTACCGGGCAAAGTGATTCGTACCATCGATAAAGTGAAAAATATCCACGCCCAGGCGTTGAAATACAAATGCGAATGGGCTATCGGCTATGGTTGCAAACCGGACATCGATGGAGAACTGTATCATGGAGAACCGATTGTGTAATCTCTTTTTGAAAATAAAAGCGGTAGGCGGCGGAAGTGCGGCTTACCGCTTTTTTGAATGCGAAGTGCGTAGTGCGTAATGCGTAGTGAAGGTGCGGCGCATCAAAAAATAAAAGCGCCGCGGATTTATATTATATAGATGGAACTACCTAGAACCGTTAATTGACCACTACTTAAATTTTACCGATTATGTTATAATTTATCGATGATATAGGAAGTGATGGTTGGAGGGCTTACATGTAAAAAAGGGGTATTGGGGCGCTTTATGAATGGTGCGCCCCTTCCTCCATTACGCACCACGCACCACGCATTACGCATTTTTATAGAAAAAGGCAGTACAAGTATTTCAAAAAAGGGAGACATGGAATGGCAGAGCCAGCTCGTAAGTTTATCATATTGACAGCAAGCATAGGCACCGGACACAGTCAGGCTGCCAGGGCGATCGCGGAGGCTATGCAGCGGACCCATCCGGGGGATTCGGTGAGCGTCCTTGATTTCGTGTCTAGCAGTCTTTTTTCTGTGGACCACATCATCAAAGACACGTACCTCAAGATGATTGACGTATTTCCTTCCATGTACGACCATCTCTATAGCGATTCCCAGAGCAGCCGGTTTGGGCAAATGTCCCAAAAGATGCTGAACCTGTCTTTCAAGAAACGGATGAAAAATCTGATTCGCACCTTGAAGCCCGACGCCATGATTTTTACCCATCCCTTCCCCGCAGGGGCGGCGGACCTTTTGAAACAAGAAGGGGACACGAACATTCCCATGTTGGGGGTCATCACCGATTTCGATATCCACCAACTGTGGATTGATAAATATCTGGATGCCTTCTGTGTGGCAACGCCGGATTTGAAAGACCTGATGGAAACCTACGGAATTCTGCCTGAACGGATTCACGTGACCGGTATCCCGGTTCGGAAAGCCTTTTACGAAAAAGAATCATCCCATCCACCGATGGAAAAAGGCACGGTCCTCGTAATGGGCGGCGGCTTGGGATTGGGAAACGTGGTGGATAATATTTCCCGTCTCGATGAAGTAGAGGAAATATCTAAATTCATCGTCATTACGGGGAAAAATATCAACCTGTACGAAAAAGTAGCCGCCATGGCAGAAAAAATGCGTCACCCGGTGGAACTGCACAGCTACACCAATAAAGTGGCCGACATCATGGCCAGAAGCGAAATCTTGGTAACGAAACCAGGGGCGCTCACCTGTACCGAAGCCATGGTGATGCACCTGCCCATGGTGCTGGTAAATACCTTGCCCGGACAAGAACGGGCCAACGCCATGCACATGAAAAACCAAGGCTGCGCCGATTGGGTAAAACGAGGCGAACTGGCCGACACGGTTCGTCGGATTCTGCGGGATCCTATGCTGCGGCAACACATGGCAGACGCTTGCGGAAACGTCCATCCTGATAGTGCCAGCGATGTGGTGGATGTGCTGTATGGGCTGTTGTAGTAGCTAGTGACTGGTGACTCGTGACTGGTAATTAGGGATTGGGGATTAGGAAATAGTTTTCCTGAGACTCAGTCCTTTTTTGCTGCTTAGGCTCTTAGGGTTCTGAAGGTTCTCGAATGTGCCTATATATGCTGGTGGTATTATCTCACTGTCATTTCGACCGGTCGTTTTTGTGCTAGTTGTCATATATGATATGAAACTGGATGTGTAGGAGAGTGGAGAAATCTCGCAGCACCAGCGGGAAGGGCTTAATGAATCAAATCGTAATGGTGAGACGATATCTCGAGCAAAGCGAGAGAAGTAACTCTACCGAGTTCTATTGCTTTGTTGAATAAGCCGTAATTATGCTTCTTTAAGCCCTTACCGCTGGTGCTGATGGGATTTCTCCACTCAGGGGCGCATCTCATTTCAATCCATCTATGCAACAAGCACAAATATGACCGGTCGAAATGACGGTGACGGTTAATTGCCAACTTACTCCTAATCCCCAGGGCCTAGCTACTAATCTCTAATCCCAGTCACGAGTCACGAGTCACCAGTCACCAGCCCACCCTATTGCCCCGCTATGCTATACTATAAATAGATAAAAATCGATAATGTGAAATGCTATAGGAAAATGGTAGCCAAGTCTCTTTAGGGATTGCATCGCTAAAACCTGAGAAACCTGAGCACCTTAAGAAACCTGTGCAACCTGTCAGAATAAAAGGAGAATCCAATGGATCGCAGCCGAATTAAACGAGAATACATAGAGCCGGCCACGCCGTTTACTTTGAAAGCCCCGTTCCAGCCGAAGGGGGACCAGCCAAAGGCGGTGGCGTCTTTAGTCAATGGACTGAACGAAGGGCAGTGGGCCCAGGTGCTTTTGGGGGCCACCGGTACGGGGAAGACTTTTACTATGGCGAAGGTGATTGAGGAAGTGCAGCGGCCGACGTTGATTATTTCTCCAAATAAAACCCTGGCAGCCCAGACGGCCAGTGAATTTAAGGATTTCTTCCCTGACAATGCGGTGTATTATTTCGTGTCTTACTACGATTATTATCAGCCGGAATCTTACGTGCCCCAGACGGATACATACATCGAGAAGGATTCGTCCCGCAATGAGGAAATCGATCGGCTCCGTCACTCTGCTACCATGGCGTTGTTTGAGCGGCGGGATGTGATCATTGTGGCATCCGTGTCTTGCATCTATGGCTTGGGGGACCCGGAAGATTACAGTACCATGGGGCTGTCTTTGCGTCCAGGGGAAGAAATCGAGCGGGACAAGATTCTGGAAAAATTGGTGAATATGCAATACATGCGGAACGATATGAATTTCACCAGAGACACCTTCCGCGTCCGGGGCGATACCATCGATGTATTTCCGGCGTCAGAAAATAATGTGGCGGTCCGGATTGAAATGTTTGGCGATGAAATCGATTCGCTCACCGAGTTTGATGTGCTCACTGGGGAGACCGTGGCGGAGCGAAACCACATCGGCATTTTCCCGGCGTCCCACTATGTGACCAGTTCGGATAAGCTGCGTCGGGCCATGGGTTCTATCGAAACGGAACTCCAGGGCCGGCTGAAGGAGCTGCGGGACCAGGATAAGCTCTTGGAAGCCCAGCGATTGGAGCAGCGAACCAACTATGATTTGGAAATGATGCAGGAAGTGGGCTATTGTTCAGGCATCGAAAATTATTCCCGCCATATGTCGAATCGGGCGCCAGGGGAACCGCCGTTTACGCTGTTGGATTATTTCCCTGACGATTTCCTGATTATGATTGATGAATCCCATGTGACGATTCCTCAGCTGCGGGCCATGTACAATGGGGACCTGTCCCGTAAGCGGACGTTGGTGGATTATGGATTCCGCCTGCCGTCGGCGTTGGATAATCGACCGCTCACTTTTGATGAATTTACGGAACGAATCAATCAGATCATTTATGTGTCTGCCACGCCGGGGCCCTATGAAATGGGGGTACAGACCAATCTGGCGGAGCAGATTATCCGTCCTACCGGGCTCCTGGACCCGAGCATCGAGGTGCGGCCCATCGAGGGGCAGATGGATGACCTGTTGGGAGAAATTCACAAGCGGGAAGATAAAAATGAACGGGTGCTCATCACCACACTGACCAAAAAGATGGCCGAAGATTTGACGGATTTCTTGACCGAAGCGGGGGTGAAGGTGCGATATCTCCATTCTGACGTGGCGACCATTGAGCGTGCGGAAATCATCCGCGATTTAAGAGCTGGCGTCTTTGACGTGCTGGTAGGGATCAACCTGCTCCGAGAAGGGCTGGATATGCCGGAAGTCTCGCTGGTAGCCATTCTCGATGCGGATAAGGAAGGGTTCCTGCGCTCCGAAACATCGATGATTCAGGTCATCGGTCGTGCGGCCCGTAACGAGCACGGTCACGTCATCATGTACGCTGACCGGGTGACCAAGTCTATGAAATATGCCATCGACGAAACCAATCGCCGCCGCACCATCCAGGAGGCCTATAATAAGGAACACCACATCACGCCCCACACGGTGCAGAAGCGGGTCAAAGATTTGATTGACTTGACGAAAATAGAAGAAAAGCCGGCAGAGTATGGAAATAAGAACGCTGCAGACAGTCTTTCTGATGAAGAAATCTATCAGCAGATGAAGGATGCTGAAAAGAATATGAAACGGGCAGCCAAAGAACTGGAATTTGAAGAAGCCGCTCGTTGGCGTGACCAACTGGGCAAACTTCGTCAACTCTGGACCGACCGCTATGGCTCAAGGGCTGATGAAGCACTGAAACGACAGGCGTCGGTGAAGAAACGAATTTATAGGCAGTTTAAGAAAAAGGTATAATGTATTTGGTGACTGGTGACTGGTGACTGGTGACTGGTGACTGGTGACTGGTGACTAGTGACTGGTGACTAGGGACTAGGGACTAGTAGCTAGTGGCTAGGCCCTAGGGATTAGGGTAAGTTGTTTTTGAGAATCAAGCACTATTGAAATACCAGTGATAGGTCCGTAGGACATCGCCCCCTCCGGGGGAGAATAAAAAGAGGGGGTGCATTTTTCAGCCGTAGGCTGGTTGTATGTTTTTTTAATACAGGGAAATATAAATTTCAATACTTGATACTTGCCAAACTTTTTTATCCCGCTTAGTATTTAGAAAACCATACAACCGGCCTGACGGCCGAAGGAAATACACCCCCTCTGCCTACGGTATCTCCCCCGATGGGGGGCGATGTCCTACGGACCTATCACTGGTATGTAAAACCTAATCCTCAATTTCTAGGGAAACACTGATTTAATCAAAGAGTTTGAAATGATTAAATCAGTGTTTCCCTAGGGCCTAGCCACTAATCCCTAGCTAC
>DBLC01000161.1 GCA_002297935.1 Dialister sp. UBA734 | reverse complement strand
CAGAGGAAGAGGGTAGACGCTATAGCTATTTCCGCTGGAAAAATGTTTCACGTGAAACATAGGAATACCGGTTATGATTCTGCTGATTCCTTCTGTGAAACATTCCTTGCTATCGCTGGTGACTGGGTTAAAAGGTTAAAAAAGGGTTATGCGAAACCGGTATTTCCATAACCTATATATAACCTTTTTAACCTTGACGCCTGCGATAACAGAAAATGTTTCACAAAAGAAGTCCGCAGAATTATAACCTTTATATTTATTTCTCTAGCAGTTTCCCGTCCATAGTGCTATGCTATAGGAAAATATAGTGACTGGTAGACTAGTGACTCGTGACTGGATAGGAAAAATCCCCATCCGTTACTCGTCAAAGTTTCACGTGAAACAAGCTTCCATCAAGTCCCGGGGCCTAATCCCTAGTCACCAGTCACAAGTCACTAGTCACCAAAATAAGGAGTCCATCTATGAACGAAAAATCTATGGTTCTGCGGAAACTTATTTTTTCCGCCATCTTAACCGCCGCCGCTGTATTGCTCTCGCCGATGTTTGCCTTCCCTTTAGGGGTGACAAAGGCATTTCCTTTGCAGCACATGATCAATATCTTCCTGGCGGTGCTTTGCGGCACCCGGTACAGTACGTCGGCGGCGTTCACCACGTCGCTCATTAGAAATATCCTGGGCACCGGCAGTCTTCTGGCCTTCCCAGGGTCCATGGTGGGCGCGTTCCTTTCTGGCTATCTATACAGCCACACCCATAAACTGTGGGCCGCTGTGCTGGGAGAATTTGTGGGTACCTCTATCATCGGCGGTCTCCTCTCCTATCCGATTGCGGCACTCTTCATGGGATCCGCCAAAGGAGCTTTCTTCTACGTCTCCCTCTTCGCCGTCTCCTGCGGCGCCGGCTGCGTCATTGCCTTTGTGGTACTGAAGAGTGTGAAACTGATTCAAACGGAATTTGGGAAGATGTGATAAAACGATAGAATCATGTTTCACGGGAAACGTTGTGGATAAAGGTTATTATTCTGCTGATTTCTATTGTGAAACATTGGGCCTTCACTGCAAACCACAAGCTTAAAAAGGGTTATGCAAGGTTATGAGGAAAACGATATTCCCATAACCTTGTATAACCCTTTTTAACCTTTTCACTAACCCATAGCAGGAAGTGTTTCACTGCAGAAATCAGCAGAATAATAACCTTTTAACGTCATGTTTCACGGGAAACATGACTCTTTCCGTTCTTACAACACACTGCCTTTTTATCACCTGCTGCTAATTCCTATTGACAATGTATTTCAAACAGGGGTATAATGTTTTAGTTTTGTAAATAAAAAATCAATCGATTTATTTTTGACGTTTAGATTTTATATTTCCCATTTGAGAATTGAAGTGGAACACTTCAGAAGAGAGAGGAATCATGAAGCATCGTTTTTTGAAAACCGCTATGGCAGCGTTCTTTGCATGCACCGCTATTTCCGTCAGTGCAGCCAATCCTTTTGCAGATGTGGCAGAAGACTCCTGGGCGTACCAGGCCGTGGCACAGTTGTCTGACCAGGGCGTCATCGACGGGTATCCGGACGGCACATTCCGGGGAGACAAGAATGTGAGCCGCTACGAACTGGCGCAAATCATCGCTCGCCTGATGGCGAAGGAAGACGCATTGAATCAGGAGCAGCAGGCTACTGTAGCCAAGCTGGCCCAGGAATACAACCAGGACCTGTCCAACTTGGGCGTTCGCGTGACAGAACTGGAAAAGAAAACAGGAAATACAGAACTCATCACCGAACTGCGCGTGCAGAGCGTGGATCGCTATGACAACATCTTCACCGGCGAAAAGAAAAATGAAATTTCCGCTCGCGTCCGTTTGAATACCATCACCCGCGTGGATGAAAGAAATACGGTGTACAGCCAGCTGGAAACCACCATGGGCATGAACGGCACCGACCCTTACGATGTGAACAAACTGGATCCAAAAGATCCAGAACAGAAAAAAGTTCGCTCCGGTTATGGCGACGGCGAACTGCACATGAACCGCCTGTGGGCGACCTACCACTTCGGTAAGAAACAGGATAAAGAAAAGCAGCCCTTTGGCCCGTCTAAGAACCTCATCGGTATCGGCCAGTTCCCGGTTAAAATGGGCGTCACCGGCTATACCTATGACGGACAGTTCAAAGGTGCTTTCGTTTCCTTCGGCGATTACCAGCAAGGCGGCCGCTTCACCGTAGCTTACGGCCGTGCAACCGATATCAACTATGCATACACAGGACCGATGATGCATGGGGTTACATTAAAGAAAGACGAACTGTTCAACGTTTTAGAAAAAGATAAAACTACCACGGCAAAAATTAATGCCTACCTACAAGCTACTAAACAAATAAGCTATGAAGATTTTAAAAAAGACCTCATGCAAAAGGAAGGAGAACAGCAAAAAGCACTGTTAAAGGAATTGAAAACTGCTTTGCCAGCTTTAGGCGATAAGACATTAACAAGTCTTGCTGCAAATCTTGAAGCAGTAGGTGACAAAGACAATGCATTTACTTATTATCCAATGGGCAATGATGTTCACATGGATTGGGGCGAAGATGAAGATGTACCGGTAGCTTACGCTTCCTATATTTATAAAGACCCCGGCCAGTGGGAATTCCATGCCTATGGCATGAAGGCTCTGGGACCGGTGGGTCACATTTGTAAAGCCTATGGTTTCGCCGGTGCCTACAACATCACCCCCATGTGGCGTGTCCAGGGTGAATACGTGAAGAACCTGAGAAAGCTCCCATTGAACAATGAACGTCCACAGAGCTACAACTTGGGTCTCCACTATGGCACTGCCAATGTGCTGAACGCCAAATCCTTCTCCATTGGACTGGACTATGTGTACAGCGAAGCAGGTACCTACTTTGGTGGTTCCAGCAACGACATTGTAGACCAGTACATGGGCCATATGTATTCCAACTGGAATGGCAGAAGAATGCCAGCTTACTTTGCTGATAAATTGGATGCCATGATGGATACAAAGCATCCAGAAAGAGCCAATAGCAAATTCGGCGGCGCGAAGTTCTACCTGGCCAAGGCTGAATTTGTTCCTATGAAAGGCCTCATCATCGAAGCGGACTACGGCTTCAACGCCAAAGACATGGGCAACAAGAAAATGGACAACATGTTCATGCTGAAAGCCACTGCGTATATTAAATAGTGACTGGTGACTAGTAGCTAGGCCCTAGGAATTAGGAAATTGTTTCACGTGAAACATTTGGCTAAAAGGTTATAGTTCTGCTGATTTCTGTTGTGAAACATTTCCTGCTATCGCTAGTGACAAGGTTAAAAAGGGTTATAAAAGGTTATGGAAATATCATTTTCCCATAACCTTTTATAACCCTTTCTCTTTGGAATAAAACGTTTGTGCAGTAGACGACAGCTGCACAATAATAACCTTGTGACCAGCGGCATTATCAATTTATTAGACAATCCGGTGCATTGAGGATAACCTTTAAAGTCATGTTTCACGTGAAACATTTCATCTCCATGTATCTCTATCGTGAAACGCGATGCCTTCTCCTCTGGAGAAGGGGGACCGCGGAGCGGTGGATAAGGAGTATCCCGATATCCCCATCAAATGATGCCACGGAAAAAAGCGTTTCACGCCAGTGTCTCATAGCGAAACGCTTCTTCCTATTTCCTCATATCCCATTTACTACCGGAATAGGCCCTATCCGGTTCCTTCGGAACCACCTTCCCCACTGGGGAAGGCTTTTTTATGTTTCACGGAAAACCATAAAGAGCCCCTTCCTCAGGAAGGGGCGGGCCCGCTTGCGGGCCGGGGATAGGACGATGAAGAAGAGTTGTTGGACAAGCCGTCTTCTCTGGACGCCTACTTCGCTATGTGTCTCATACTATCTATACCGCTAGTGCGAGCTATC
>DBLC01000132.1 GCA_002297935.1 Dialister sp. UBA734 | reverse complement strand
ATTTAATCATGGTTTGAAATTATTCTTGAATTTTTATTCAAAGCGAGGAAAGGAAATCCGAGAATAGTGAGCTATTTAAGGATTTTCTTGACGATGTTTTTGATAAAAATTCATATGATTTCAAACTCTTTGATTAAATCAGCGTTTCCCTATACATATTTGTACAATTATTTAATTATATACTTTTTTCTATTATAGAGCAAGAAATATGTTGGCAGAATTTGGCACAACAGGTTGCTTAGGTTTCTCAAGTTACTCAGGGTTCTCACGTTGCTCAGGGTTCTTAAGGTTCTAAGGGTTCTGAGGGTTCTCGAATGTGCGAAATGAAATAGAAGTCATGAAATACGATGTGCCCCTGAGTGCAATGTCATTAAGTTAAGCGAAATATGTGGTGATTCCTTTCGTGGGAAAGGTTCTGAAGGTTCTAATGGTTCTGAAGGTCCTCACGGCCCTCAAATGAGATGATAATGCTAGCATTTATCGGCACAGTTAAGAAACCTAAGAATCTTTAGAACCTTCAGAACCTTTTTTCCCCAAAAAAGATATCATTGCCTATTTCGCTTAACTTCACCGTATAACGCTTGCCTAAAGTAAGTATACCCTCTATACTTATATTGATTTGATGTTAAAAATCTAAAGCAGCTAGCGTGTATCACCTCATTCTAGAAACCTGAGAACCCTTAGAACCTTCAGAACCATTAGAACCTTTAACCACTAGCGAAATCCGATCAAAAGCATCATTCCATAACTACACCAATCACAAAGGAGATGAAATACATGACTTTCTGGGCCCAGGAGAAGGAAAAACTGACACTCTGGTGGAGCGAGGTTTCGACGAAGGAAATCGGAGCCTATTTTTTGTATGCCCTTCTTCCGCTGCTCCTGGTGTTTGGCTATTACCAAGCCCTGGGCATTACGGGGCTGTTTGCCTGGTATCGGTGCCTACGAAGTATGTTCGAATGCGGGCTGCTGCTCTTTTTGACCCAGCTGATGACCCACAAGAGTCTCTTCCATCCCTTCTGGCGCATCGGCTATATTCCCTTCTTTTCCTGGGTACTCATCTTCCCCTACGTGATCACCCACGCCCGGAACGGCATTGCCAATGCGACCTTCAATGACCTAAGCCCGTACTTCCTGACCGCCATGGCCATTGAACTGCTGCTGTTTTTTATCATGAACGTCATTTGCCGGGTCTATGTGGGAAAGAAATTGGCCACTTTGATTTGCCTCTGCACGGTCTGTTTCTTCTCTTTCAATGCATTCATCTTTTATACCCACTACGCCTTCATGGGCATCATGATGACCGCCCGGGAAATGTTTTTCGTCCTCACCAATACGTCGCTGTGGATGAAAGACATCGTGCTGACCCATATTTCCTGGCCCATTCTGATTCTCTGGCACATCGGCCTGATTGGCTTCGCTGTTCTCTATGCCAAATGGATTTACCGCAGTGCCTACGAGCTGGATGCGAAATGGGTGCCCAAGCGGAGAAATTCCTACTCCGTCATTCACCGGCTGCTCCAATTTCTCGTCTTCTTCGGCTGCGTTTGGCTCCTGATCCGCTGGGCCAGCGAATGCTTCCCCCTCCATGATTATGAGGCGGCGAAAGCGTATATCAAGTATATTGAGATGATTCGGAACAGCACACTGTAGGAGTGCGTAATGCGAAATGCGTAGTGCGTAATGATGGAAGGGGCGCATCAATTCATATAGCGCCCCAATACCCCTTTTTATATTTCTGTATGCAAAAACGGATAGAGATATTTCACGTGAAATAATCTCTACCCGTTTTTTGCATACTTTATTTTAAAAACTCGCGGCGCTTTATAATTTGTGCGCCGCCACCTTCATTACGCACCACGCATTACGCATTTAATCCTCTATGTCCTTAAAATGAAATGCCCGCTTTCCACTGGCATACTCCCCGACAGTTTGTCCGTGACCGAAGAGTTTGTATTTGTAGGAAATAAGACCTTCCAAGCCCACAGGGCCTCTGGCATGAATTTTGGATGTGGAAATCCCCACTTCGGCGCCGAAGCCGTAGCGGAAGCCGTCGGCGAAACGGGTGGAGGCGTTCTGATACACCCCGGCCGAATCCACCAGGGCCATGAACCGCTGGGCCGCTTCGTCGTTGGTGGTGATGATGCAATCCGTGTGATGAGATCCGAACCGGTTAATGTGCGCAATGGCTTCGTCCAAATCATCCACCAGTTTGATGCCCAATTTCAGGTCCAAATATTCCTTATGGAAACTTTCGTCATCGGGGATCACATCTACCGGAATGATTTCATTCACTTCTTTGGTTCCCCGAAGGGTCACACCAGCTTGGTGCAATGCCTCGGCCAGCTTCGGCAGGAACTCTTTGGCAATCTTCCGATGAACCAGAATCGTTTCCACCGCATTGCACGCCGCAGTATACTGGGTCTTCGCATCCACAATGACACGAAGGGCTGTTTCTTCCTCAAAATCTTTGTCCACATAGATATGGCACACCCCGTCCGCATGGCCCAGTACCGGAATGCTGGTGTGGGACATGATGTACTGCACGAACTTGTTGGACCCTCTGGGAATCAGCAAATCCACGGACTCGTGACATTCCAGCAGTTCGTCGATTTCATTGTGCTGCTCCGCCTGAAGGAGACAATTTTCCGGCAATCCTGCTTCGATGGCCGCTTCGTGGATGAGGCGGAACAATACCCGGTTCGTGTAAGTGGTTTCCTTCCCGCCTTTCAGAATGGCACAGTTGCCGCTCTTGAGGCACAAAGAAGAAATCTGCACCAACGCGTCCGGACGGGCTTCAAAAATGACACCGATGACCCCAATGGGGCAAGTCACCCGATACAGAGTAAGCCCTTCATCCAATTCCCGTGCCAAGGTCACTTTGGAAATCGGATCTTCCAGCCCCATGAGCTGGGTCAGCTCCGCCGTCACGTCCGCCAGTTTCCCTTCATCGAACTTGAGCCGCTTCTTCACCGCCGGAGCCACTCCATTTTCTTCCGCCAGGGCCAAATCTTTGTGGTTCGCATCAAAAATTTCCTGGCCGTGGGCCGAGAGAGACTCCCGAATCAACGCCAACGCCTGATTTCTTGTTTCTATAGAAGCGGCTGCCATAAGAGGAGACGCCAATTTCATCTTCCGAGTTTCTTCTTTGATATTCATCATAAACTCCTTTCGCACGAGTTAGGAAAGTGACTGGTGACTCGTGACTGGTGACTAGAGATTTTTACGCATCACTTTTCATTATTGTAAATTCTGGCAGATAAAGTCGTCAAGTGAATCGTGAGAAAAGGTCGCTCAGGTTGCTTACGTTTCTCAGGTTGCTCAGTTTTTTCGAATGTGCCTATAAACGCCAGCGTTATTAGCTCATATGAGGAACGTCAGAACCTTCAGAACCATTAGAAACCTAAGAACCTTTGTCACAAAAGAAATCATCACATTTGAGAAACCTGAGCAACCTTAGCCACTTGAGTAACCTGAGCAACCTTTACAAAATAAAAAATCCCACAGCAAAAACAGGGGGACTTTAGCACTACGGACCCGAATGTAATGCATCGTTCTCTTTGTTTCTGCTGCGGGATTTATCTCGCCTGCGTCAGGATCAAATTCCTTGCGGAACTTGCCAACTCTCTATTTAGTTTGTACATCAGTGAAGGTGAGAAACTTCACCCGGTTGAGCGGCTGTGTCCAGCCGGAGCTCTTATGGATTCGTCATCCGTAGGCATCTTACCGGTCGTATCCCCACAGCGTTTTTTGATCGGCGCCGTGCGCTATGGTCTTCTGACCCTTGCCTTGACATCATCATACACGATAAACACCAAGAAATCAAGCGTTTTG
>DBLC01000091.1:21183-23309 GCA_002297935.1 Dialister sp. UBA734 | reverse complement strand
ATTCCGCTGGATCAGATGTCCGTATCCATGACCATGAACGGTGCCGTTCTTCCAATTCTGGCATTCTTCATCTCCGCTGGTATCGAACAGGGCGTAGATAAAAAGATTCTGGCCGGCACCATTCAGAACGATATTCTGAAGGAATTCATGGTACGTAACACTTACATTTACCCACCGGCTATGTCCATGCGTATCATCGGTGATATTTTCGAATACACCACTAAGTACATGCCGAAGTTCAACTCCATTTCCATTTCTGGCTATCATATCCAGGAATGCGGAGCTACCTGCGACCTGGAAATTGGCTACACACTGGCTGACGGCATGGAATATATTCGTTGCGGCGAAAAAGCAGGCCTGCCGGTCGATGCCTTCGCAAAACGCCTGTCCTTCTTCTGGGATCAGGGCAAGAACTACTTCATGGAAATTGCTAAAATGCGTGCGGCTCGTGTCCTCTGGGCTAAGATTCTTAAAGGCTTCGGCGCTAAGAACCCGAAATCCATGGCTCTCCGTACCCATTCCCAGACTTCTGGTTGGTCTCTGACCGAACAGGATCCATTCAACAACATTGGCCGTACCTGTATGGAAGCTATGTCCGCAGCTCTCGGTCATACCCAGTCCCTGCACACCAACGCACTGGATGAAGCTATCGCTCTGCCGACTGACTTCTCTGCTCGTCTGGCTCGTAACACCCAGCTGTACATCCAGGATGAAACCAAGGTCTGCAAGATCATCGATCCATGGGGCGGTTCCTACTATGTAGAATACCTGACCAACGAAATCATCAAACGTGCTTGGGCACATATCCAGGAAGTCGAAGCACTGGGCGGCATGTCCAAGGCTATTTCCACCGGCCTTCCGAAGATGCGTATCGAAGAATGCGCTGCTCGTCGTCAGGCAGATATCGACTCTGGTCGTGAAACCATTGTTGGTCTGAACAAGTACAGACTGGCTAAGGAAGATCCGCTGAACGTTCTCTCCATTGATAATACCGCTGTACGTAATGCACAGATTAAACGTCTGGAAAAACTCAGAAGCATCCGTGACCCAGAAGCAGTTCGTCGCGACCTGGAAGCTATCACCAAGTGTGCTGAATCCCGTGACAACGGCAACCTTCTGGAAGCCGCTGTACAGGCAGCTCATGACCGTGCATCCCTGGGCGAAATTTCCGACGCTGTTGAAAAAGTATCCGGTCGATTCAATGCAGTGATCCACACCATTTCCGGTGTATACTCCAGCGAATTCGATGATACTTCCGAACTGGATGAAGCTAAGAAATTGGCTAACGAATTCGAAGCGCTCGAAGGTCGTCGCCCGCGTATCTTCTTGGCTAAGATGGGTCAGGATGGTCACGACAGAGGCCAGAAAGTATTGGCTACCTCCTTCGCAGATATGGGCTGGGATGTCGACGTAGGTCCGCTGTTCCAGACACCAGAAGAAGCAGCACAGGACGCTGTAGATAACGACGTTCATATGGTTGGCTTCTCCTCCCTGGCAGCAGGCCATAAGACCCTGCTTCCAGCTATCGTAGAAGACCTGAAGAAACTGGGCCGTGAAGATATCCTGGTAGCTATCGGCGGCGTTATTCCGCCACAGGATTATCAGTTCCTTTATGACCACGGCGCTGTAGCTATCTTCGGACCAGGCACCAACATTCCGAAATGCTGCATCAAACTGCTGAAGATGCTGGTTGACCGTGCTAAGGAAGAACAGAAGGAAGGCTAAGCTCGGTGACTGGTAGACAGGTGACTGGTGACTAGGGAAACCCCAGTCTACTAGTCACCAGTCACTAGTCACTAATTATTAGATTTCTTGTCCTGCGAGGAACTCAGGGAAATGGAAAGAGCATCCAGTGAAAGGAAATAGTTACCTGTTTCTACTGATGCAAAGGTGTTAAGGGTTCTTAAGGTGCTGAAGGTTCTTAGGTTTATAGAGATGCTAACGTCTGTATCTCATTTGAATAACCTGAGAAACTTGAGTTACTTGAGCAACCTGCGTAACCGGTTCCGTTCTCCTTGGGTTCCGCAGCAGGGCTTGCAATCTGTAAGACTTGCGAGCAAATATGGGATGTTTATTTTATCGTTTTTCTGAAATAATGCGTAGTGCGTAATGCGTAGTGCGTAATG
>DBLC01000091.1:18521-21166 GCA_002297935.1 Dialister sp. UBA734 | reverse complement strand
ATTCATAAAGCGCCCCAATACCTTTTTTATGAAATAGGGATTAGTAGCTAGGCCCTAGGGATCAGGTATTCCAATACTACTGATATCACAGCTGTTAGTCACTACTTGGCTAGAAGCTAGCAGCTAAGAACTAGCAGCTGTGACACTCAGGAAATCAAGAAATTTACTAATCCCTAATCCCTAATCCCTAGCTACATGGACTAATGTCGTTTTCACTGATAATGATGCAGAAATATATATGTATCATTGGGTGGTTTACGGAAGGAGAAGACGAAATGCCTGAAAACAATGATGATTTGAGACCCAGCTGGGTACCGGAAGAGAAGAATCCTGAGTTTGCTTGTTCTGTCATGCGTGGCATCGATACCACAGCCAACAGCATCACTGGTGCCAAGGAATATCCTGATGCACCACTTCGCAAGGTACCGCTTCGCAAAAAAATGACAGTGGAACAATACATCGATGGGGTCGCTAAGGGAGATCGTGTGGTTCTGTCCAAAGCCATTACCTTAATCGAAAGCAATGCGCCCAAAGATTTCGATAAAGCCCAGCGGGTACTGCAGGGGTTGCTTCCTAGAACCGGCAAAGCGCTCCGCATCGGCATCACTGGTGTACCAGGAGCTGGTAAAAGTACATTCATTGAATCTTTCGGGCAGATGCTCTGCCATCAGGGCTACAAAGTAGCCGTTCTGGCAGTCGATCCGACATCTTCTATCACCGGCGGTTCTATTCTGGGGGATAAAACCCGTATGCAGAACCTGTCCCGTGAACCAAATTGCTTCATTCGTCCATCTCCATCCAAAGGCACCTTAGGTGGTGTGGCTCGTAAGAGCCGTGAAACCATGCTGCTTTGCGAAGCGGCTGGTTGCGATGTCATCTTAGTAGAAACGGTCGGTGTCGGTCAGTCGGAAACCACGGTCCGCTCCATGGTTGATTTCTTTATGCTGGTCGTTCTGACCGGTGCCGGTGATGACCTGCAGGGCATTAAAAAAGGTATCATGGAATTGGCCGATGCTATTGTGGTCAATAAAGCCGATGGGGACAATTTGGAACGTGCCAAAGTGGCCCAGGGTGAATATGAAAGAATGTGCGAATTCATTCGTCCGGCCACAGAAGGTTGGAAAACCCATGCGTACCGCTGCTCTGCTATCAAAAAGACAGGCCTTTTGGAACTGTGGGCTGTGATGCGTGAATTTGAAAAGGTCACCAAGAAATCCGGCGTCTTTGAAAACCGTCGTCAGCGTCAGATTCTGGATTGGGTCAATAGCATGATCGATGAACACTTGCACAACCTTTTCTTTGAAGACCCGCTCATTAAAGGTAGACTTCCATCCGTCAAAGCCGCTGTATTGGCTGGTGTTATTTCCCCAAGCCAGGCAGTGAGCGAACTGATCAAATCCTTCGATATGGACAGAGCATCCATTCGGCATATGGAAGAAAATAAATAGCGGGTTCATGGATTCGCTTTTTTGAAATAATGCGTAATGCGAAGTGCGTAGTGCGTAATTGTGGAAGGGGCGCATCAAATTGGAAAGCGCCCCTATACCCCTTTTTATGTTGTTAAGGATTTGAGTCAGTAAGCTTGATGTTGCTTGTGGTTACAGGTTACTCAGGTTTCTCAAGTTGCTAAGGCTGCTCAGGTTCCTCGAGTGTGCCAATAGACGTTAGCGTTATCATTGTATTCGGGGAACCTGAGAAACCTCTGAATCCTGAGTAACCTGAGAAACTTTGTCGCAAATTGGATTACTACATATTTTGCTTAAATTAACAACATTGTACTTTTTTATATTTTGCGGCGCTTCTACATTTTGTGCGCCGCTACAGCCATTACGCACTACGCATTACGCATTACGCACTCAAGAAAAGGAGCCTAGAATGAAAGAATTGTATTTAGCCGGCGGTTCTTACTATGGATTGCAGGAAGTATTTTCTCGCATGTATGGCGTAGTGGATACGGTGGCTGGTTTTTGTAATTGTAATGTAGAACATCCCACCAAGGAGATGCTGAAAGAAGGAAAAGCCACAGGGCAGGAGTGCGTGAAAGTCATTTATAATCCGAAGAAGATTGATATCGGTATGTTACTCAATGTCTTTTTCACGGTCATCAATCCCTACACGGATGGTATCCAAGGGAAATACGTAGGACCCCAGTATCGAAGCGGCGTGTACTACGTAAGCCAGGAAGATACCATGCAACTGGGGTATTTCTTTGCGTTTATTCAAAATCGCGGCATAGCCCATCAGATGACGGAAAACTCTTTAGTGGTCAATGAATTTGAAGGAGAAGGAAAAGTGCGGCCGAAAGTACGGACAGAACTGAAAGAATTGGTCAATTTCTATCCGGCTCCGGAAGAAGAACAGCACTATCTGCGCAGCCATCCGGATGCGTATACGCCCATTGACATTCCGCTGCTGGCAAAGCTGAAGATTATACAGTAAGCGGGATTTCCTTTGCGTCACTTTTACCAATGACAAAAGTGATAAAGGGTTATTTTTGTGCCATTTGCGGATGGTATTACATATAGATGTATTGGTAGTGCACAGGGTTAAAAAGGTTATGAAAGGTTATTTCTGATTTCTCTGGAGATGTCTTTTATAACCTTTTTTGTGTGTTATTTTTACTTAGTGGCTGGTCATTAATTCAC
>DBLC01000091.1:13383-18402 GCA_002297935.1 Dialister sp. UBA734 | reverse complement strand
GGACTCGGAGCATAAACCTTAAACCCCATAGTGCAAAGATATTTAGCATATAGCCCATATTTTTATGCGTTTTTATGCTAAAATAGCACTGCATATATTTAGTGAATATCGAAAATTTGAATTATTGACCAGCCTCTACTTATGCTTTTCATCTATTCATGTCATTTGAGATAGGCATTTTACAGAAATGATAACTGATCATATGATAAGGGAGATGTGAAAAGGTTATACTTTTATTGTCTGTGTTTTCAAAAGATGGGAGCAATGAAAATGAACAAACCGTATATCATTTGTCACATGATGACGTCTGTGGATGGACGCATTGATTGCGCCATGACAGAACAGTTGCCAGGGGTGGAAGAATATTATGCTACGTTGGACGAATTGGATGTACCGACTCGCATTTCTGGCCGCTATACCGCAGAATTGGAAATGGCTTCCGGGAAATTCACTTCTGAAACGGTGACGCCGTATGGCAAAGAAGGCTTTTCCAAGGCTGTAGAAGCCAATGGCTATGAAATTGTAATTGACACCAAAGGCACCTTGCTCTGGGGCGATGACACCGGTGCCATCCGTCCTCATCTCATTATTACCAGTGAAGATGTGAGCCAGGAATATCTGTCCTACCTGGATAGCTGCCATATTTCTTGGATCGCTTGCGGCAAAGGTCACGAAGGACTGGCACGCAGTATGGAAATATTGGCTAATGAATTTGGCGTCCGGCGGGCCGGTGTGGTTGGTGGACCGATTATCAATACGGCCTTCCTCACCGCAGGACTGCTGGATGAAATCAGTCTTCTCGTCGGCAGCGGTATCGATGGCCGCGGCGGCATGCAGGCCGTCTTCGATGGAAGAACCGTGGATCAGCAGGTCATTCCACTGCAGCTGACCTCTGCAATGAAGCGAGGCAATGCGGTGTGGCTGCGGTACGTTCTGTAGCGGTGGTACGGATTGACTTACATAGTGAAGATAACCTTCATGCAAAGGTTCTGTAGCGTTGTTATGGATGGTCTTACATTGCGTTGATTTCTGTTTTATAAGGTTCTGATTTCTGTGATACCATAGAAGTCAGAATCTTTTTTTATGATAGAAATGCTTATAATTCAAACTTCTCGCCTTAGAAATAATGCTCCAATAGACACTAGAGATTTCATCGAACCGTCATTTCGACCGATCGAATTTGTGCGAAATGACACGAAAGAAATGAAATGAGATGTGCCCCTGAGTGGAGAAATCTCTCAGCTCCAGCGGTAAGGGCTAGATGACACAGTTCATGGCAGCTCGTTAGAGCTGCTGTTCTTGCTTTGCTCGAGATATGGTTTCACCGTTACGATTGGATACAGAAAGCCCTTCCCGCTAGTGCTGCGAGATTTCTCCACTCTCCTACACATTGCGTTTCATACCTTCTCCATCACAAAGCAGAAATACGACCGGTCGAAATGACGCTAAAGTTCATACCGCTTTTCTCAACAATAGGATGGCGTGAAAAGAGTGACGTCCCAGAACCTTAGCACAGCGACTTACCTACCAGAAGTCACAAACGGGATCACCGTACTGTCAGAACCTCAAGTAATTCATCAATTCCCTATTGACATACATATACAATGGTGCTACTATATATTCAACCGAATATGAAAAGAGAGGTGCCCATGAGGGCTTAATAGGGAAGACCGGTGAGATGCCGGCACGGTCCCGCCACTGTAATACGGAGCGAATCCAGGGAATGTCACTGAGAAATCGGGAAGACAGGATAGCGAGGAAGTAGAGTCAGGAGAACTGCCTATCTTATATCACCGTTTGACCCACGAGCGATGGGAAGGGGATGTCTTATAGATGTCTCTTTGCGTTCGTGCAAAGAGGTTTTTTATTGGTCAGACATCGGTTACTGAGGAGCAAAATTTCATAAGAAGACAGGTGCCCACAAGGGCTTAATAGGGAAGACCGGTGAAAAACCGGCACGGTCCCGCCACTGTAATGCAGAGTGAATCCAACAGAAAGTCACTGATTGAGGAGAATTGGGAAGGCTGGAGGAGCGAGGAAGCAGAGTCAGGAGAACTGCCTGTTTTGTACAACCGTTTGACCTACGAGCGATAGGAAGGTGTGCTTAGATACAAGTCTTTTTGACGTGCATGAAACCACCCTTATACTATCCAAAGGGGTGGATTTTTTGTTTCCTATTTCAGTCATGATGAGGATCAATGACTGAGATAGTTCATCAGAGGATGGCGACAGGGAACGCTATTCTCTACTGACTGGAGTAAGATTTCTTACACATGTGGGACTTGTGACCGGGAAGTCACGAGTTCTCCGCCGGTCATTCCATCGTTGTAAATGCCTTCGGGCTTTACATATACCTGTGGGCTCGTTCCCATGGTTCATCTCCTTTCGGTGATGACGGTAACAGGGAAATATCATCATCACCTCCCTTTTTCAACTATCTTCCATTGCGAAGTGACTATATATGATGTACTCCTCCTTGTGAGGTTTACATATACCTGTGGGACGTTTAGTCTCATGGTTCATCTCCCTTCGGCGATGACGGTAACAGGGAAATATCATCATCGCCTCTCTTTTTACCAATCCTTCCATTTTGGAAGTTCCTATAAAGGATGCAAATCCTTCTTCATGACTCCGTCGGATTGTCCGACACTGATCTACCTCCTTGGGACAAGGAACGCTTGTCCTTCTGTCAGGATGGCAGGCTCCTGTCATCCTGGCACCTCTCTTTTTTTAGTAATAACTTTCCAGAAGGAAGTTATTATACAGGTTCTCATTATTGGAGCCCAACCAGCTCCACCCCTTTGGAAGCGGCGTAGGTCGCTTCTTTTTTTCTGCCATTTTTGTGCGGTGTTATTTGGTATGCTTGACGCTTATATTAAAGTGAGGAGTTAGGAATGAGGAGTGAGGAGTGAAGGTAGCGGCCCACAATTCATATAGGGCCGCAAAATATAAAAAGGTTATTATTTTGCTGAACTGGATTTTTTAACATACAAAATGTACCGCTTGTCTAAAGGTTATAAGGGTTATAAGGGTTATAAGATTACGGTATGTGCATAACCATTCATAACCCTTTTTAACCTTGTGACAGGCGGAATATTTCATATGTTAGAAAATCTAATGCAGTAGAATAATAACCTTTAAAATATGCGGCGCTTCCAAATTTTGTGCGCCGCCACCACCACTCCTCACTCCTCACTCCTAATTCCTCACTAAAAAAGCAGCCTCACGGCTGCTTTTTTCAAATCCATCCAAAGTGCTTGCACGCATTGTAAATGCCATCTTCATCGGCGCGGGTGGTGATGTATTTTGCTTTTTCTTTCAGGTCCGGTTTCGCATTGCCCATGGCGACGGAAAACCATTCGGGGCGGAACATGGTTCTGTCGTTGGTGCCATCACCGAAGACGATGATGTCGGAATCGGGAATGGAGAATCGTTTCTGTATTTCCTGGATGCCCCGTTCTTTATGAATCGGTTCCAGCAGCATGGTGTCGCTGCGGAACCATACGTAGGGGAGACCGCAGAGGGGGATATCAGACAGTTCTTCTTTGTGGCAGGCAACGAAAATTTTGTGAATCGTCGAAACACTGCGGAAATCAAAAGAAGGATCCACCACGGTTTCATAGTACCGGTCTTTCACTTTGTCTAAGTAAGACGCACTGGTGGTGATGCGGAGTTTCTTGTTGTACGGTGCTATGGCCCAGGGATGTTTTTCTGTGTCCGTTGCCGAAAGCATTTGGAAACAAGCCTCCAGTGGCAGACCTTCATCATAAATAATCTGTCCATCCAAGGTGACCGCATTGCCACCGTCCGATACAGCAGCCGTAATGCCCAGTTCCGTAGCCACCTGCCACGCATCGGACTGCATGCGACCTGTCGCAATAGAAACGAAATGCCCACGGGCCTGCAACAGACGAATGGCTTCTCTAGTGCTTTCCGGATAATCCGCCGTCAGCGGCGTGGTCAATGTGCCGTCTATATCAAAGAAAAAATATTTTCTCATGACTGTCCTCCTTGCTGGTTTGTGTCTTTTTTCTATTATACTACAGATGCAGTTATTGGTGGACTGGTGACTCGTGACTGGTGACTGGGAAAAGCGTGATTTGGATACGAGTCACCAGCTACCAGTCACTTATTTCCTAGAAATATGCCGCCTAGAATCAAAACGATACCGATTCCTTGCATGGGGGAGATGGATTCTCCTAGGACCAGGAGGGAGAGAAGGAGAGCGACGGGAAGTTCAGAGGCGGCCAGGAGACTGCCCAGGCCAGGGGAAATATGGGGCATGCCGGTGGAGAGCAACAGTGGCGGAAGGGCCACGCCGAATAGGCCCAGGACGATACCAAAAGGAGCCAAGTCGAAAAAGCGGGTGGTGGATTCCAGGAATACCGGCGGTAAAAGGAAAAAAGTGAAGAGGGCTGCCGTGGTAGCCATGATGGCGCTTTTCCATAAAGGCGGCACGCTTTTGCCAAACGTATTGAGTCCCACAATTTCTGTGGTATAAGAACAAGCGGCCAAAAGGCCCCAAAGCATACCGATTTGAAAGGAAAAGGTTTCCTCTCCTGAAAATAATCCCGCCGCCAGCATGGTTCCGCCGAGAGCCATTAGCACAGACAGCGTGTGCAGCCAGGTGGGCCAGGTGCGCCTCCGAATCATATCGACCACCGATCCCATCCAGATGGATTGAAATAGGAAAACCACCGCCATGGAAGCGGAAAGCGTTTCCAACGATTCATAATAGAAAATCGTGGTCAGCGCCATAGGGAGACTGAGAAAGAAAAACGGTATGAGTGATTTCAAAGAAATAGAATGTCTGGCTTTGCACAAAATGGCAATCCAAAGAAGGGCCATGCCATAGAAATATTGGGCACCGGACACATCAGCCAGGCCAAATCCGTGGCTGTAAGCCAGCTTGACGCACGTAGACAGCACGCCATAACAGGCACCGGCACCGAAAACGAGAGCGGCATAAAAAGTGGTATTCATTGGTTATTGCTCCTTAAAAAATGCGTAATGCGAAGT
>DBLC01000091.1:0-13362 GCA_002297935.1 Dialister sp. UBA734 | reverse complement strand
TGGTGGAAGGGGCGCACAATTCATAAAGCGCCCCAATACCCCTTAATTTTGTTAAGCTAAGGCTTTACGTAAATAGATATGATTCCATTAGATATTATAGGTTTCTCAGGTTACTTAGGTTGCTCAGGTTCTCCCAATGTGCCTATATATGCTAACGTTATCAGCTCATTCGAGAAACCTGAGAAACTTGAGCAACTTTAGTAACCTGAGAAACTTATATGATTTGCAAAATAAAATGCACAGCTAAAAAAGCTGTGCGGCGAAAACAGAGATCTGCAAAAATCCACATCCATGGTATGGTTTTGGTATGTACAGTATAGCATAAGCAAAAGGCGGTGACTAGTGACTGGTGACTAGTGACTGGGGGTTAGTAGCTAGGCTCTGGGGATTGGAAATATTTCACGTGAAACACTGCATTAGAAGGTTATTATTTTGCCATGTCCCACGTAACTAACAGATAGGGGATGCCGCTTTTCAAAAGGTTAAAAAGGTTATATATGGTTATGATACTAGCGAAAGTCACATAACCATTTATACCCTTTTTAACCTTGTTGTTTGCGGTGATAGGAAATGTGTCAAAGAAGAAATCAGCAGAATAATAACCTGCACAAAAGTATTGTCTACAAATGTCAAAAGCATGATTGACAATGAGACCCGCTATGCATACAATATAAATTGACTATATCCTATGGAATTTGGTATCATAAAGTATCGTTATAACTTTTGGGTAACTAGTGACTGGAGAATGTTTTCCTAGTCACCAGTCACGAGTCACCAGTCACCTATATTAATTATGCTTTCCGTTCTAGTGATGCTTTCATGTGTCACGGTAACTATAGAAAAAAGAGGAATTATGGAACAGGATGTAAAAGCTGGAAAGAAAGAGAAGGAAATTCTTTTTGATATCCGGCATTTGACTCATACTTTTGAAACAGAAGATGGGAAGACCTTTGATGCGTTGTCCGATGTGACGGCCACCATTGAAAAAGGGTCTTTTACTGCTATCATTGGCACCAACGGCAGCGGGAAATCTACCTTGGCGCGCCATTTGAATGCTCTGTATTTGCCAACGTCCGGCGAGGTGTTGGTGGAAGGGATGTCTACCACCGACATGAATCACATTTGGGATATTCGGCAAAAGGTGGGCATGGTATTTCAAAACCCAGACAACCAGCTGGTGGCAGCCATCGTGGAAGAAGATGTGGCCTTTGGCCCGGAAAATCTGGGCGTGCCGCCTGACGAAATCCGGAAGCGAGTGGATTATGCGTTGGAAAAGGTAGGCATGACGTCTTATCGGACCCATTCTCCGGCCATGCTTTCCGGCGGGCAGAAGCAGCGTATCGCCATTGCGGGGGTCCTGGCTATGCATCCGGATTGTATTGTTTTAGACGAACCGACCGCCATGCTGGACCCATTGGGCCGCAAGGAAGTGATGGATACCATCCATGAATTGAATCGCACCGAAGGGATCACCATCGTGCTGATAACTCATTTCATGGAAGAAGCAGTGACGGCGGATCACGTGCTGGTGGTGGACCGGACGAAGCTGCAGATGCAGGGCACCGCCAGAGAAGTATTTTCCCAGGCAGACAAATTGACCGCCATGGGGCTCGATGTGCCGGTGGCCGCTGATTTGGCCCATGGACTTCGCCAAAAGGGATTTGACATTCCGGAAGATTGCATGACCGATGAAGAGTTAGGAGAAGCATTATGTCCATATGCGTCGAAAATGTAAGTTATATTTATGGGAAAGGCTCTCCCTTTGAAAAAGTAGCCTTGGAAGATGTGAATCTCACCATTGAGCCTGGCGAATTTGTGGGCATCATTGGGCATACCGGCAGCGGGAAATCCACGCTTATTCAGCATTTGAACGGATTGGTCCATCCCACCAGCGGGAAAGTGACCATCGATGGGGTGGATTTGGCAGAGAAATCCAAAGAAGCTACGGCGAAACGTCACTCTGTGGGCATGGTGTTCCAGTATCCAGAACATCAGCTTTTTGAAGAAACCGTAGCAAAGGATATTGCTTTCGGACCGAAGAACTTGGGCTGCGATGAAGAAGAAACAGACAAGCGCGTCAAGAGCGCCATGAAATTTGCCGGTTTGGATTATGAGACCTTTGGTGGCCGTTCTCCGTTCCGTTTGTCCGGCGGGCAGCAGCGCCGCGTGGCTATTGCGGGGGTCATCGCCATGCACCCCAATTTCCTGATTCTCGATGAACCGTCCGCCGGGCTGGATCCGATTGGACGGCGGGAAATATTTGCCCGCATCCAGAGCTGGTACAAGAAAGGCGTCTTTTCGGTGATTCTGGTGTCTCATAACATGGATGATATCGCCCGCTTGGCCACCCGCCTTTTGGTGATGCACAAGGGACACTTGGTACTGGACGGAAAGCCTATGGATATTTTCCTTCATCATAGAAAAGAACTGCAGGAATGTGGTGTCGATGCGCCGCCTTTGACACAGACCTTGCTGTACTTGAAAGAAAAAGGCATTCCGGTACCGGAAGAAGCAAAGACCACTGAAGAAGCGGTGGAAAAAATGTATGACATGCTGGGAGGTAAGGCACATGCTAACTGATATGACTCTCGGCCAATACTATCCGGGCCATTCGTTCCTTCATAAAATGGACCCCAGAGCGAAAATCCTCTGCACCATGATTTTCATTATTGCCATTTTCCTGGCAAATAATCTCTGGTCCTACCTGCTGGTAGCGGCTTTTACCTTTGCTGCCATTGCGAAATCCGGCGTGCCGGTTTCTATGGTTTGGAAAGCCATTCGCCCCTTGTGGGTGATTTTGGTTTTCACCATGTTGATTCACATCCTCACCACACCGGGGACGGAAATTTTCTCCTGGAAATTTATCCATATCAGCGAAGAAGGCATCCGAAACGGGATTGTCATGACACTTCGTCTGGTATTCCTTATCGCTTTTTCGTCTCTTCTGACCTATACCACCAGTCCGATTGTTTTGACCGATGGGATTGAAGCGCTCCTCATGCCATTCAAACGGTTTGGTGTGCCGGCCCATGAACTGGCTATGATGATGACCATTGCACTCCGTTTCATTCCTACCTTGCTGGAAGAAACAGACCGCATCATGAAAGCCCAGTCCTCCAGAGGTGCCGATTTCGTGAACGGCAACCTGTGGCAGCGGGCGAAAAATATGATTCCGCTTTTGGTGCCGCTCTTCATTTCTGCGTTCCGTCGGGCCGATGACCTGGCAACCGCCATGGAAGCTCGTTGCTATCGCGGCGGTGAAGGCCGCACGAAAATGCACCAACTGGCATACACCTGGAGAGATCGCAATGCGTTCATTGCCATTGCGGTGGTCACCGTGGCGCTCATTGGATTGTTTGTGTATTTTAGATAATAGGTAGCTGGTGACTGGTGACTCGTGACTGGGAATTGTATCATATATTTCCTAGTCACCAGTCACGAGTCACTGGCTACTTTTTCTTTTTGTTTGCTGTAGGCAGTTAGCTGTGAGCGGTTTTATTTTACTGTCAACTGCTAAGGGTTAACTGCTAACTTTTTATTGGAGTAATTATGAGAAATATCTGGATCACCGTTTCTTATGAAGGGACAAATTATGGGGGCTTCCAGCGGCAGGACAATCGGATGACTGTACAGGAAATGCTGGAAAATTGTCTGCTCACTTTGACAAAGCAGAAAACCACCATTTACTTTGTGGCTCGCACCGACGCCGGCGTTCATGCGTACGGGCAGGAGTGTACATTCTATACCGAATCGTCCATTCCAGGAGATCGGTTCATGCATGCCATGAATGTACTGCTGCCGCCGGACATCCGGGTACGGCAGAGTCGGGATATGGACGAAGACTTTTCTGTGCGACGCGGCAATTTCGGGAAAACCTATGGCTACCTGCTGACAGAAAATCGCCAGGCATCGCCTTTTCTGAAGCGATACATCTGGCGGACAGGAAAGAAATTGGATTTGCAAAAAATGGAAGCGGTGGCTCGCGTCCTGGAAGGCACCCACGATTTCACATCTTTTCGAGGAAATAATTCGGTTCCCTCCGACCCGGTGCGGAAAATCAATGAAATCCGTATCGTACAAGAAGGCGAACTGTATCGCATTTATGTCACCGGCGAAGGGTTCCTCTATCACATGGTGAGGAATATTGCCGGTGCATTGGTGGATGCAGGCATCGGCGCATTGACACCGAAGCAGGTAAAAGACATTCTGGCGGCGAAAGACCGGCGGAAACTGGGCATCACCGCACCGGCAGAAGGACTCTGTCTGCTGAAAGTATATTTTGAACCGATTACGAAGAAGCTGATTGATAATACATTGAAAGAATCACTTTTCCCTTGGACTTTTTGACAATGCGTAGTGCGAAGTGCGTAGTGCGTAATGAAGGTGGCAGCGCACAATTCATATAGCGCCGCAAATTTATAGGTAGTGAAATTTTGCAAAACAGGTGCTAACAACTAACAACAATTGCTCATTCATTTTCAGAGCAGTCTGATCATGAATCATGTCAAAAACAAAAATACCGCTTGCGTCAAGGTTATGAAATGCAAATTGTCATACCCTTTTATAACCCCGATGCAGGCGGTATTTTTCTTTGTTTCTTAATTGAAGTCCGTAGAATTATAACCTTTTGAAAAGCCCTGTAAATACCAAGTGAAGAAGAACGAAACCAGCAGAATGATAACCTTTGTTTCAAAACAAATCTCCTTGCGTGTGTCTTCTTAGTTGAGTATAATAAAGCTAGAGTACTGAAAAAACGAATTGAGTACTGGAGGTTATATATGTCCACCCAGTTGTTACAAACCGCCGATGAGGAGCTGCGGCTTCATTCGGTGAAATTTACTATGGATGACATTGCCCGGAAGCTTCGGATGTCCAAGAGCACCTTGTACCAGCAGGCGTCATCTAAGGAAGCTTTGATTCGCATGGTGTGCGAAGAGGCGATGCGTCAATTTCTGGAAGAGAAGGAACGAATTATTTCTTCGGAAACCAATGTGAAAGAAAAGCTGCTGCAATATTGCAAACTTTTCGTAGACACCTTCTGGCGGCTCCCCGATGGGGTCTACAAGGATTTGGAAATTCATTACAGCCAGATTTGGAATGACTGGTTCAATTTCCGATTGGAACAATTCGAGGCCATGATGGATTTACTGAAAGAAGGGGTCCGGCAGGGCTCGTTCCGAGAAGTGAATCTCAATGTACTGCGGATGATTCTCATTACATCCACCAAGAACCTGACCGATCCGGTGTTTCTGAAAGAACAGAACATGACCGGCAGCGATGTGATGAGGGTACTGGAAGAGATTATTTTAAAGGGAATTGAAAAATAATGAGGAATTAGGAATGAGGAATTAGGAATGGTGGTGACGGCGCACAATTTATAAAGCGCCGCAAAGTTATATATTATATAGTTTCCCAGGCAATCTGTTGGTTTAACATATAGGTCAGATGCAGGGTTATAGAAGGTTATGATTGTTGCTTTTCGGTTATCTTACAAAGTGAAGATACGATGAGCAACAAGGTTAAAAAGGTTATATCTGTTTGAAAATAACCCTGTATAACCTTTTATAACCTTTAGCAGGCAGAAAAAATATCTTTGTTAGGGGAAAGAAATCAGCACCATAATAACCTTTCATGAAATGGTTTTAGTGCAGGAGGACTTTTACGGTATAACTGAGAGAGGAGTATATCATGAATCGCTTATCCATATATATTGCCACCGCCATGTTGGGGGCGGCTTTGGCGCTGTCTGGTTGCGGCAGTGAGAAAGCGGCGGCTCCGAAGGCGCCTTTGGTGAAGTCCATGGTGGTGGGAGAAGCCGGGCAGGATGTGAAAAATACATTTTCCGGTACCGTCCATGGGTACTATGAATCGCCGCTGGCATTCCAGGTGGGCGGTCGTATCATGCAGCGGTATATCAATTCCGGTGAAAAAGTGGTAGCCGGGCAGGCGTTGTTCAAAGTGGATTCCAAAGATGCGGAAGAACAGGCTGCCGCTGCTCAATCGTCTTTGAATGCTGCAGAAGCGTCTTACAAATTGGCTCAATCCACGTTGGCCCGGTATGAAAAGCTTCACTCCGTGAATGCCATTTCTGATTTGGCTATGGACCAGACAAGAAACCAGTTTGACTTGGCAGATGCCCAGCTCGCTTCTGCCCAATCGGCTTTGGCTCGGGCGGAAAATAATTTGGGATTTACCGTGCTCACGGCGGATCGAGATGGCATTGTAGGAACCACCATGTATGAAGTGGGCCAGGTGGTGGCCGCCGGGACGCCGGTGGTTTCCATCATCGATGATTCCAAGCTGGATATTCATATTTCCTTTACGGAAAAACAATATGGCCAATACTCAGTGGGCATGCCCTGCGAAGTTACCTTCTGGGCTCTTCCGGGCGTGACCGTGGAAGGAAAGGTACGGGAAGTGGCAGCGGCGCCGAATACATCTACCGGCACCTATGATGCGAAAGTGACTTTGGTGGACCCGTCATCGGACGTGGCGGTGGGCATGACGGCGGAAGTAAAATTTGATACCCTTTCGGGTAAGAAAGGCGTCATGGTTCCACTGACCGCCATGGCCAGCCAGGCAGAAAAGCCGTCCGTATGGATTGTGAAAGACAATAAGGTCCATCTGACGGCGGTCGAAGTGGGACGGTACGGAGAAGATGAAGTGGAAATCATTGGCGGCCTTTCCCAAGGCGACCGGGTGGTTACCGCTGGCATCGGTAAACTCAGTGAAGGAGAAGAGGTACGGTTATGAAAAGCTTGAATTTAGCCGAGTGGGCCATCAAGCATAAACCTGTGGTGTATTTCTTCATTTTCTTTATTATCCTAGGGGGCTTCTGGTCCTATTTCCATTTGGGACGCAGTGAAGACCCGGATTTCACCATCCGCCAGGCTGTGGTCACCGCCGCTTGGCCGGGGGCGACGGCGGAGCAAATCACCGAGCAGGTGACGGACCCACTGGAAAAGAAATTGCAGGATACCAAAGGACTGGATTATCTGAAGTCCTTCACCCATGATGGCAAAACGGTCATTTATGTGAATCTGAAAGATTCAGTCAAGAAAGAAGACATCCAGACCCGCTGGCATGAAATGCGCAACCTGGTCAATGATGAATGGGCCAATTTACCTGCTGGCGTCTATGGACCGTATATCAACGACCGGTTCGATGATGTGTATGGTTCCATCTACGCCATCACCGGAGACGGGTACAGCTATGAAGAAAAAAGACAGGAGGCAGAAAAAATCCGCCGCCGTCTGACCGCTGTGGAAGATGTACAGAAAGTAGAACTTCTGGGCGTGCAGGAACAGAATATTTACATCGAAATGGACCAGAATAAGCTGGCCTCTTTCGGTATGAATCCTAGCGATGTGTTCCGCATTCTGCAGCAGCAGTCTGCTATGACGCCGGCAGGGATGATTCATACGTCCACCAGAAATGTGGCGATCCGTGTGGATGGACTGCTGGGAAGTACCGAAGCGTTGGAAAATATTCCGATTCATGTGGGAGAAAGAAATTTCCACTTGGGCGATGTGGCGAAAGTCACCCAGACCTATACCACACCGGAAAGTTCCCTCTTCTATTTCAATGGAAAACCAGCCATCGGCATTGCGGTGTCTATGCGGGCGGGCGGAAATAACCTGACCTTAGGCGAAAATCTGAACAAAGAAATAGAAAAAGCGAAAGCGGATCTTCCGGCGGGCATGGACGTGGGCCTTGTGGCAGACCAGCCGAAAGTGGTGAACAATTCCATTCATGAATTTACGGAATCCCTGTTGGAAGCCATTGTGATTGTTATGGCCGCGTCGTTCCTGTCTTTGGGATTGTGGAGCGGCATTGTGCTGGCTCTTTGCATTCCTGTGGTGGTGTGCGCCACTTTCCTTTTCATGAAATGGCAGGGCATTGATTTGCACATCGTGTCCTTAGGGGCCCTCATTGTGTCCTTGGGGTTGTTGGTGGATGATGCCATCATTGTCATTGAAATGATGCAGGTGAAACTGGAACAAGGCATGGATCGCCTGGCAGCAGCGGAAGCGGCCTATAAGAGCTGTGCAAAACCGATGCTGGCCGGGACCCTCATCACCGCCGCCGGATTTATTCCGGTGGGCTTGGCAGAAGGGCAGACGTCAGAATACACATCGTCCCTCTTCTGGGTCATTGCGGCAGCACTGTTGCTATCCTGGGTAGCGTCTATCTTTGTCAGTCCAGTGCTGGGCTATAAATTTATCAAAGTCAAAACCAAAGAAGAACGAGAAGCAGAAGAAGCCAAGAAGGGAAAGAAAGGCTTCAAAGAAAAGATTGGTGAAAAGGCCTATCAGATTTTCTACAAACTCATCGCTCTTTGTATTCGTTTCAAGAAGACCGTCATCGTGGGGACCGCTGGTCTTTTCTGCGTCACCTTGATGACCTTGCCTTTGGTGAATCAGGAATTCTTCCCTGATTCGGTTCGTCCGGAAATCATTCTCGATGTGGACCTGCCTTCTGGGGCTTCCATCAATGAAACCAAGAAAGTCATGAGCGGCATCGCCGACAGTCTCTATGGAGATGAACGAATTTCTTCCTTCTCCACCTACATCGGCGATACGGCACCGCGATTCATTCTTCTCTTCGACCCGAAAGCACCGGAAGACGGCCATGGGCAGATGATTATCGTCGCTACGGACCAGAAAGCCAGAGATGCGGTCCGCAGTGAACTGATGTCCTTTATTTCTGAGAAATATCCGGACGCCCGGGCGCACACCCGTCTCATTACCACCGGCCCGCCATCAGAATATCCGATCATGTTCCGCCTCTCCGGCAACAACGAAGCGGAAACGGTGCGTCTGGCTTCCGAAGCCTTGGCTATCATGAAGGCAAATCCGAACATCACCAATGCTAGCCTGGATTGGCCGCAAGAAACCCCAACGGTGAAACTGCACATCAACCAGGATAAAGTGCGCCAGCTGGGCATTGATAACTATGCGGTGTCTCAGGATTTGTACGTGAAACTGTCGGGCTATAAAGTGGCAGAATCCTACCAGGGCGATCAGCTCATTCCGATTTCCTTCAAACTGGAAGGGGACAATGTGGCTCGCCTGGCCAATCTGTCGTCTCTCCCAGTTCATGTAGGCAATGGTCGCTATGTGCCCCTCGGCGAATTTGCGGATATTTCCTACCAGAATGAAACCAGCACCATTTGGCGCCGCAATTTGAAACCAACCATCACCATTCGGGCCGAAGTCACTGGCGATGCGAAAGCCGATTCGGTGGCCAATACAATCTTTACGACCGATTTGAAAGAATTTAGAGCGAACTTGCCCGACGGCACCCGCTTTGAAAAAGACGGTTCCTCGGAATTCAGTGAAAAGTCGATGAAATACCTCTTCGCCGCAGTTCCGATCATGATTTTCTTCGTTCTCATGGTGCTCATGTTTGAACTGGGAAGCATCCCGAAACTGCTCATTGCGGTGGCAACCGGACCACTGGGACTCATCGGTGCCATTCTGACCTTGCTCATTACCAGGCAGTCCATTGGCTTCGTGGCCATCATCGGCATGGTGGCCCTGTCCGGTATGGTCATCAGAAATAGTATCATTCTGCTCGATCAGATTCGGCAGCATTTGGAAGCCGGGAAGACCCCTTACGATGCGGTGGTAGAATCGGCGGCCCTTCGCTTCCGTCCCATCATGCTTTCCTCTGTAACCGATGTGTTGGGCTTCGTGCCCCTCATTCCGAACCCCTTCTGGCGTCCATTGGCCGTCTCCTTCATCGGCGGCTTGCTCCTGGCCACCGCCATCGGCCTTCTGGTCGTGCCGGCACTGTATTGCTGGTGGTATAAGGTGAAGGCCGAATGAGTGACTGGTGACTGGTGACTGGTGACTGGTGACTCGTGACTGGTGACTGGTAGCTAGGCCCTAGGGATTAGGGCTAAGAAAATAGGTTATGATTGTGCTTCTTAGGATTTCTTAACATATCGATGAAATCGTGGGAGACAGGGGTATAAGGGGTATAAAAGGTTATGGGAATTTGGGTAGTGTCATAACCTTTTTAACCCTTATAACCTTGTCGATGGTGTTATCATCGTTTGTTTACGAAATCCTTCGTGGCAGAATAATAACCTTTATCACAATGTGATTCTATCCTGGGTTAACATAAATATAAATAGTCAACGTTATAATTGTCATCTTATATCTTCCACGATTCTCTGCTAAGAATCGCGGGACATATAAGATGATTTTTTGTTGTATAAGAAGGAAGTGAGAGGAAAAAGGCGGAAGATGAAGATTAAAGTACAATTAATTTATCGGGGGGGAGACAATATCGAAAATGTTTTATATAATGATAACAGAATAATAAATTGCGGGGATTGTTGGATGAGATAAATATATTGTTGTTGGTTGTTAGTTGTTGGTTTACCTACCGAGTCCATGGATGACAACTTGCCCTGGTGAAAGTGGCATGGGTTTAGGGTTTAAGGTTTGGCTGCTAAACCCAAGAACCAACAACCAACAACTAACAACTACCAACAACACAATAAAACCTCGCAATTACACATCAACACAACTTCATTATTTCCATATTTCATAAAGGGCAAAGCAAGTGAAAACTTGTGACGCAAAGCTATAGGGCCTTACTATGTGGCAGCCAGTTGCATGAAGCAAATATTGTCACCGAAGGCACAGGAAAAGCTGTGTCTTTTATTATTTAGTGACTGTTTGTTCATATTTCAAGTAGTAAAAAATGGATTGGTGGCTGTTGTTGGTTGTTAGCTTACTGACCAAACAACCAGCAACAAACAACCAACAACCACATAATAACAATAAGAAAGGAAAGGGAAGCCTATGGATCCCATCGACTATCAAACGTACCAGCCCAATTTGGACCACGACATTCCTGTCGCGTATGCGGTATTCAGTCCGATTTTGGATGAAACCGGGACCCATATCGTCGATATGCGCTATGTATTTGCCAATCACAAATACTGCCTTTTGACGGATCGGAAGAAGGAAGACTTGCTGGGCCACAGCCTTTGTGAAAATTTTGACGAAATCAACCTACGGTGGTTTGAGTTCTGTTATGGTGCCTGTTTTGAGGGGAAAACCAGCCGCAGCCGGATGTATTCGCCGGAAGCGAAGCATTGGTTGGAATTTGAAGTGAGCCCCATTTCCGTTCCTGGCTATTGCGCTTTTACTTTCCTGGATGTGGACGAAGAAACGGCCCAGAAGGTGAACCTTTTGCGGGATAACAAAACCGATACGGTGATCATTCATCTCCTGAGCGCCCTGGTGAATCCGAACCAGTATACCTTGGCTATCCAGAACGTACTGGGAGAGCTGAGTGAAGAAATTCACCCGGACCGCATTTATATCCTGGAGACCGACGGCAAGACCATCAGCAACACTTTCGAATGGTGCAAGCCGGGCATTGAATCGGAAATCAAACGACTGCAGAAATTGCCTTGCGACCAGTACATGAAGACCTGGAATAGTTATCTCAAAGGAAATACCAGCGTCATCATCGAGAATGTGGAAGACATCAAAGATGATGACCCTTTGGTCTATCAGCTTTTGAAATCCCAAGATATCCAGCGAGTCATCAATTCGCCGATTTACGACAATGGGAAAATTATCGGCTTCGTCGGCGTCGATAACTACGAACGAAACGACGGGCTGAACATGCAGCGCATCCTGGAAACCGTGGCCTATTTCCTGTCGGCCAAGATGGTGAAAGAACGGCTGCTGAAGAAATTGGATTTCCTGAGCCACTTCGATGCCTTGACCGGGGTGTATAACCGAAATGCCCTGATGACCACCATCGCCAGGTTGGAAGAGACTGATAAGCCCGTGGGCATTGTATACGTCGATGACAATGGGCTGAAACAGCTCAATGATACCTATGGGCATTTCTACGGCGACCTGCACATCAAGAAAACCGCCCAGACCTTGGTGGACTGCTTCGGCGCTCATCACGTGTACCGCGCCGGCGGGGACGAATTTGTGGTCCTGGTGCCGGGCATGGACGAAATCCAATTCCAGAGCTTGATGACTGCCTATCGGGACATGATGCAAAACGCCGCCTCGCCGTCTGTGGCGGTGGGCCACCAATGGATCCCGTCAGCGAAACAATTGGAAAAAGCCATCCATCAGGCGGATAAACAAATGTATGAAGATAAAGCGTTGTACTACAAAAACCACGCAGCTAGTAGATGAAAAAAACACGAAGAGTGATTGGCGTCATTCTTCGTGTTTTTTTATTGGTTGTTTGTTGTTGGTTGTCTGTTGTTGGTTTGGCCGCCGGGGTCATAGCGGACAACTTGCCATGGAGAAAGGGGCATGGGTTTAGGGGTTATGTGCCAGATCCAATGATGACAACCTACCTTGACGAAAGTGACATTGGTTTAAGGTTTGATTGCTAAAGGTAAACCGCAAAACCCTAAACCTTAAACCAATGACGTTGTGCTTTTGTGCTGATTGTATCGAAAGAACCTGGAGCGTAAACCCAACAACAAAATCAAAAATAATCGAATTCTAATCTTTAAATGTTCGTTTTTTTCATCAAAATTCCGTTTTATATAGTAGAGGGGGAAAATGAAATGAGGAATGAGGATGTCAATGGAGAACATACTGAAACGGGAAGTCTCATTTCATATCGTAAGAGAAACAAAGAGTTGTAAGGAATAACACAAAGATTCTTCGACTACGCCCTACGGGCGGCTCAGAATGACGGGACAGATTTAATAACGCTGGATGGAGAGAAAAGAACGTTAGGGAATGCATATGAGGCTAACTGATAGGCGAAAACATGCAACTTTTATAAAGCCAACATATCTATAGCGTCATTCCGACCAACGTGGAGGAATCTTTTTCGTTTTTATACAAGGCAGTATGAGAGAAGGATGGTATAACACGAGACTTAGCGTCTGGGGCGTCTACTTATGAGGTTCATAAAAAATTTAGAAATTTCATGTTGTGATTTTAGGGGACTTCTGCAATGTAAATATATAGAAAGGCAGTGAGAAGTTAGAAGTGAGAAGTTAGAAATGAAGGTAGCGGCGCATAAAATTTGGAAGCACCGCAAGTATGAATAGGTGACTGGTGGACTAGTGACTGGTGACTAGGGGTTGTTGGTTGTTGGTTTACCTGCCGGGTCCAATGATGACAACTTGACAAGGAGGAAGTGGCATTGGTTTAGGGGTTAAGGTTTGACTGCTAAATGCAAACCCTAAACCGTAAACCCATGACGCTCTGCATTTGTGCAGATTGTGCTATACGAACGCGGAGCACAAACCCAACAACTAACAACAGACAACCAACAACAAAATCAAAAATAATTAAATTCTAATTTTTAAAATGTTCGTTTTTTTCGGAAAATTTTTGATTATATAGA
>DBLC01000127.1 GCA_002297935.1 Dialister sp. UBA734 | reverse complement strand
GTGATGATCCCTTTCGTGACGAAGTTTCTCAGGTTGCTCAGGACTCTCAAGTTTCTCAGGTTTTCCGAATGAGATGATAACGCCAGCGTCTATCGTCACATTCGAAGAACCTGAGCAGCCTTAGCAACTTGAGAAACCTGAGTAACCTTTAATCACAAGCGGAATCATGCTTATTGTCTCAAATTCTTAACTTAACAGCATTGCCCCATTGGGGGAGATGCCGAAGGCAGAGGGGGCAGCTCTAGCGGTATAAATCAGTATGTTATTCTATTCCCAGTGGGATTAATTCCATTCCTAATTCCTCATTGCCCCTTAAATATCCACTTCGTCACAGCCTCTCCTGCCCAGAGGGAAAGGCCCATCATCCACATATCCGATAGCAATGGGAAAATTGATAGGTAGGATGGATCCAGGTAGGCCCGCCAGGTGGCGGTGCCGGAAAGATGGAGAGAAATCACGAAGGGGATATAAGCCACCATGATCCAGAAAATGGCAGAGAAAACCACTTCGGTGATGCGCTGGCCTTTGGAGCTTTCCAAAGCGAAAAACAGGTACAGCCCAAAAGCGACCATAGCCAGGAATATTTTTCCGTAGAACACAAAGGAGAAAATTTCCATCAGGAAGAAGCTGGCCGTGAAGGGATCGAGCCGCATCCCGCCGGCTGCGTAAAGTGCCAGGAATGATGCCAGGGCAAAGCCAGGAATCAAACCGCTCACAAAGACCAATCCGGCCCAGGAGGCCCAGAGTCCCCCTTTGGCTTTGATTTTCTGATACGCCAAGACCGTCACATAGTCCAACACCAAAACCAAGGTCACAAATACAGCCATCGCTAAAGCCACTGCAATGGAAACGGGAATCTTATTGGCTTTGAAAGCCCCATCGATAACAGGCAAGTAGTTCCAGAAGAGGGTCATTTCTACAAACAGAAAGGACAACCACCAGATGGCATGGGCCGCTGCCCGATAGGCCCCCAATTCACTGCCCCAACCTTTTCTCTGAAACAGGAAGAATAAAACCGGAATCACAAATCCGGTTCCCCAGTAGAGCAGCATCCCTGCTGACAGCGCCGCGGCGGTATGCATCACAAAACCGCCAATCCCCCAGGGCAAAATCAAAGCCAGCATCCAAAGCCACTGTTTCAAACACTCTTTATTTTTGAAATTCATATGTATCACCTCGTCGTAATCGAATAGATTCATTTTAACACAAAAAGTCATGAAAAGGGTTATTATTCTGCTCATTTCCACTATCTATCATGGAGAAAATCCGCCAGCATCAGGGTTATTATCCTACTCGCTCCAATAATTCAACATAGAAAAATACCGCTAGCTAAAAGGTTATAAATGGTTATATTTTATCCCATAACCCTTTATAACCTTTCGGCTAGCGGTATTTCTTTTGCCTTGAAATAAATCGTAGTCCGTAGAATAATAACCTTTTAAGAAGCGATTATTTCTCTATGTTGAATGATAGAAATCTGCACAATAATAACCTTTACTTCCGTTTCCTTCCGCTAGAAGGATTCTCTTTTTTCTTTTTCTGTCTCATATTTCTTCCCTTATGTCCCAGGGCTTTGTGTTCTTTCTTTTTGGTCGGTTTGTACATGCCAGGGGTGACCACTTTTTTCTTGGATTTCCCTGCTTTGACCCGTTTCACGTTGCCTTTTTCGTCATAGCGGGTGATGGTTTCTTCGATAGATTTTTCCAACCGACGAAGCAGCAGTCCATCTTCTGGGGTGGCGTAGGTGATAGCCAAACCTTTGGTGCCAGCCCGTCCGGTGCGGCCAATGCGATGCACGTAGTATTCCAGATTTCTAGGAATATCGTAGTTAAATACGTGGGTGATACCTTCGACGTCAAGACCGCGGGCCGCGATGTCGGAAGCCACCAGGACTTGGATTCTTGCTTTTTCAAACTCACGAATGACCTGATTTCTCTGGCCCTGGCTCATGTCGCCGTGAATTTCATCGACCACAAAATCGGTCTCTTCCTGCAGTTTCCCTGCCAATTCATGGGCACCGTCACGGGTGTTGCAGAACACCACCGCCATGTAAGGGTTCATTTCGGTCAGATGACGAACCAGCAGTTTAAATTTATGAGGCATGGTGGTATCGTACACTCGCTGTTCCACCGTGGACGCAGCCACTTTTTCTGCCACATCCAAATAGGACGGATGGTGCATGTATTTCCGAGCCAGTCGCTTCGCTTCATCTGGCATGGTGGCCGAGAACATGAGAAGCTGCCGCTTTTTCGGCGTTTCATCAATCAGGGCTTCGATGTCTTCTCTGAATCCATTGGCCAGCATCTGGTCCGCTTCATCCAAAATCACCGTAGCCACGTTGGAGAGATCCAAACTTTTTCTACGGATATGATCCAACAGGCGGCCCGGTGTGCCGATGATGATATGGGGATCTCGCTTCAGCTTCTGCAGCTGGTTTTCAATGGTGCGGCCTCCGATGATATCGGTAGCGTCCACCCCCAGCTGGATAGCCAAGGGACGGAGCACGTCAAATACCTGCTTTGCCAGTTCGCGGGTTGGTGTCATCACCAATACCTGGGTCATGGATTTTTTCGTATCCACCCGCTGCACCACCGGAAGCAAGTAGGCCAAGGTTTTCCCTGTGCCGGTCTGGGAACGACCAATCAGGTCTTTCCCCTTGAACGCCGCCGGAATGGCGATTTCCTGAATGGGGGTCGGCATTTTGATGCCCTGTGTTTTTAAAAGTTCTGTCAACGTATCATTCACGCCGAGTGCTTGAAATTTCATAGGTCCTCCTGACTCTCTTACTTATTTATACCTGTTTTGGCATTATTCATTTAATTGGCTTGTAAATGCGTAGTGCGTAGTGAGTAGTGCGTAATGAAGGTAGCGGCGCACAAATAATAAAGCGCCGCCATATATAAAGTTCATTCTCTACCAATACTTTATTCTCATCATTGAACAATCGTTTCCGATAAAAAAGGATAAAAAGTATGAAATCAAGAAATCACATACCCCTTTATAACCTTTTCCCCTTGGCTACACCGATATATACGATTTGTCTAGTAGCGAAAATAGCAGAATAATAACCTATATAAAAAAGGGGTATGGGGTGCTTCTTAATTTTGTTGCACCCCTTCCACCATTACGCACTACGCACTTCGCATTACGCATTATTTCAACAATTCTCCCAAATCCTTATACCCTTCTTTGCCCAGTATTTCTTCTTTGGCCGCCGCTTGGGCTAGGTCATTGATGGCGTAGACCAATGGGTCTTTGCCTTCATCGGGGGTAAAGAGCATCAGCACTTTCAGTCCCCCTTCTCCTGGGAAGAAATAGGTACGACAATACATGGGCAGCACCATTCCTTCCGCATTGTAGGTGATGAGGCCGCCGGCGGTGTACACATAGGCTTCTTCGGTGCTCAATCGACGAAGCGGTTCCACTTTGGAAATTTCTACGGTCACGCCGGTTTCCGCCATGGGGCCCATGGCATTGACCGCCAGACTTTTCATGGTTTCTGCGATGTGCTGCCGCAGGGGAGAATCGGCATTCATCAAGGCCCGATTGATCCGGGTGAGCAGTCGCCACACGTTCTCGTCACGGTTCAACTGGAAAAAAGGGCGCATCCCCTTTTCCATCGATTCCGGCAACTGGGTTTCTATGATGTACCCTGAGGAAAAGCGCTGGCTCTTGGACAGGGTCACCTGCAGCTGCCCCATCTGGTACGACACGTCTTGCCCCCAGAAGGGAATGGTCTGTGCCGCTTCTATTTTTTTATAGACAAATCCTTTGGGCAACGTAGTCTCTGCCAACGCCCCCAAATCATAGGCCCCTGCGCAAGAGGCAGACAAAGCCAAGCAAGCCGCCAGGAAGACCGTTTTCCATTTCATATAGTATTTCCTTTCTACATATCCTCGCTTCTATAATATGGCAGGCAAAACCAGTATCATAAGGTTCTGGCATCTACTTATCCACTTTCATAACATTGCATGCAAACCACTGTCATAAGGTTCTGGATTCACTTATTCGCTTTCGTAACATCACATACAAACCGCTGTCATAAGGTTCTGGATTCACTTGCCCACTTTTGTAACATCACACAAGAACCGCTATCATAAGGTTCTAGTGCAATTCATCCTCTTTCATGACCTCACTCCAGAACCCTTACATATCCATTTCCTTGTCAATGTTTTTCTGTACGCAGTACCGCTACAGAACCTTCACATACACATTTCGCCAACAATGTTTTTCCACACGTAGTACCGCTACAGAACCTTTACATACACGTTTCTCTAACAATATGTCCTTGCACGCGATACCGCTACAGACCCCTCCTCATCCGATAGAACCCGAAAAGCAGGGCGTCCGACAACTGCGCTTCGGCGGCGTGGCTGCCGTTGACTTCGATGAGATAGTAGGTATTTCCTTCTTTAAACAGAGTCGACGAAATCCATAGGGGGAAGGAGAGGCCCCGTTCGTTGGTGATGATTACTTTCGCTTCTTGTCCCCAGCGATAGGAACCATCTTGGTTTTTAATGGCCCGCCAGGGGGTGAAGGACAGGATTTTCACCTTCATGGACTGGTCTTTCTTTTCTGCCAGAATCTGGTCCATCAAGGCTTGAAATTCATGGACCCCAATCTTGGGCATCCCAAAGAGAGACACCGGCCGCTGGGCGTCTTCGCGGAAGGCACTTTCCCAAAAATGGGCCGCCTTGGGATTTCCTTCGTGAAAGAAATCCTCCGCCGTGCCTTTCACCACAAAAAGTCCCGCACTATAGGTGCCTCGTACATCGGTTTTTCGTATTTGGTACAGTTTCATGGTGTCATACGGGAAGGGGGCTTTTTCCGGATACAGATTCATCCCCGGCGGTACTGTCAATACCGACCACATGGCCGCCCGGGCGGTTTTCCCGTAGTCTTTTCTATGGGTCCCCGCCACCATAGCCCCGTGGAGCTGACTTGCGCTGCCATCGGTCACGGTCACTTCTTTTCCCAGGTCTACCGTACCCAGTCCATCGATATGCCACTCTTCGGCTTGTGCCACCGATAGACTTCCTAGTAGAAATAAGGAAGCCAGTGACACCTTGAGTATCTTACGCCACATACCTACTCCTTTCTCATTCGACAGGGGTTTCTTTCTATTGTAGAGAAAAATAGGAAATATGGCAAGGGGAAAGTGAGGAGTGAGGAATGGTGCTAGAGGCTGGCATTGAAATCGCTAGTATCACAGCTACTAGCTCTTAGCTTCTAGCTGCTAGCCGGCTAGAAGCCAGTTGCTAGTAGCTAATCGCTGTGACACCAGCGGTATACTTTCTGTCCTCAGTCATCTCTTTTCCGCTATTTCTAGACGCCGATTCGGGTGTCTTTCAAATCATTTCATCCCGCAAGTGCGAGCTATCCCCCCCTGCCCCCCTTCCAAAGGAAGAGGGTAAATGGTGCTTCTATCTTTACTGTCAACCACCAACCTAATCCCTAGGGCCTAGCTACTAATCCCCAGTCACTAGTCACCAGTCACCAGTCCCCAGCAAGAAAAAAAGTCATGAAACTCTTTCGAGTCTCATGACTTTTTCGTTTATAGCCAATTATTCAGCCTGGTTGTCTGCATCAGCAGCCGGTACCGCTGGTTCTGCGTTATGAACCACTTTCAGTTTGCGATAGCGGGACATACCGGTACCAGCCGGAATGAGTTTGCCGATGATGACGTTTTCTTTCAGGCCCAGCAGCGGATCTTCCTTGCCTTTGATAGCAGCTTCGGTGAGTACGCGGGTGGTTTCCTGGAAGGATGCGGCAGACAGGAAGGAATCGGTAGCGAGGGCTGCTTTGGTGGTGCCCAGGAGCAGGTTTTCCCCTTCTGCTTTCTTCTTGCCTTCGTCGTCGAGCCGTTCATTCATGGCACGGAATGCCACGATATCCACGGTTTCTCCTGGGAGCCAGCCGGAATCGCCTGGTTCCAGAATCTTAATCTTACGGAGCATCTGATGAACGATGACTTCGATGTGTTTATCGTTAATTTCTACGCCCTGGCTGCGGTATACTTTCTGTACTTCTTTTACGATGTAGTTCTGTGTAGCCTGTACGCCAAGAACGTCCAGAATATCATGGGGGTTCACGTTACCTTCGAAGAGACGGGTGCCGGCTTTGATGAACTGTCCATCCTGGACAGAAATCTTCTTTGCTACCGGAATCTTTTCGCTTTCTTCTTCGCCGTTTTCGTTGGTGATGGTGATCACTTTGACATTCGGGTTATCTTCTGCAGCAGCGATGGAAACGGTGCCGTCCATACGGGAAATAATTGCATTGCCCTTTGGTTTACGTGCTTCGAACAATTCTTCGACACGAGGAAGACCCTGTGTGATATCTTCTGCGGAAGCAACGCCGCCGGTATGGAAGGTACGCATGGTCAGCTGGGTACCAGGTTCGCCGATGGACTGGGCAGCGATGATGCCTACGGCTTCGCCGATTTCTACATGGCGGCCAGTAGCCAAGTTTCTACCATAGCATTTAGCGCAGACGCCGTGAGCAGAGTGGCAGGTCAGGATAGAACGAACTTTGATGGTGTCGTAGTATTTCTGTACTTCTTCTGCCTGGGCATCAGTCATTTCTTCATTCTTATGAGCAATGATTTCGCCAGTCTGTGGGTTCACGATATCTTCCAGCGGGCAGCGGCCGGCAATACGGTCTGCCAAGGATTCGATGGGCTGGCCCTTTTCTTCGATGAGGGAAACTTCCACGCCTTCGGACTGGTCCATACGAACATGGATGTATGGAATGTCGGAGGACAGAATGGTTTCTGCTACATCAGCGGTGATTTCGGTGCCTGCTTTGAGAACCAGGTCGCCTTTTCTGTTATACACATCATCTTCCAGTTTCTTTCCACAGAAACGAACGGTCAGGTGATGACGCATAGCGCGGTTGTATTCTGCTACCGCATCGGTGGTGCCCAGATCAAAGGTCTTCGGTGCTTCCGGTTCGGTGCCTTCGGTGCTTGGCAGAATGACAGTGACAGATTCTACCAGGTGATGGTTCATCAGTGTCACGTCGTCGGCATCAATGGTCTTGCCCTTCACCAGAAGGATATCCCCATTTCTGCGGTCAATCACATCTTCATCCAGAACGGAGCCCAGGAGGGTCTGTTTGAGGCCCATGATGGTCTTCTTTACTTCTGGCTGAGAAGCGATGATGCTCTGTTCTTTATCGAAGTTCAGTACCTGTACATCGCAGTCTTCTTCGCGAACGATGACGTCCTGAGATACATCGACCAGACGACGGGTCAGGTAACCGGAGTCTGCGGTACGGAGAGCCGTATCGGCCAGACCTTTACGAGCGCCGTGGGAAGAGGTGAAGTAATCCAGTACGGTCAGGCCTTCACGGAAGTTTGCTTTTACTGGGAGTTCTACGGTCTTACCGGAGGTATCGGCAATCAGACCACGCATACCAGCCAGCTGACGAATCTGGTTATCGTTACCACGGGCACCAGACTGGGCCATCATGGTCAGTGGGTTGAACTTCACCATGGAGCTCTTCATTGCGGCACCGACTTCGTCGGTCTTCTTGCTCCATACTTCGACGACTCTTCTGTATCTTTCGTCGTCGGTCATGAGGCCGCGGCGGAAGAACCGTTTAATCTGTTCGACTTTTTCATCGCCGTCTTCCAGAATCTTATCTTTTTCCGGTGGTACAGCGACATCGTAGATGCCAATGGAAATACCGGAAATAAGAGCGTAGTGGAAGCCCAGGGCTTTGACGGAGTCCAAGAGGTCGCCGGTGGCTTTGAAGCCCAGCTTCTTGAAGCAGTCGTTGACCAGTTTGCCCATCTGTTTCTTGCCGATGGTAATACCCAGGCCATTGTTGACCACTTCGTAGGTATTTCCTTTTTCGTCTACCCGCTTTTCATGACGTTTGTAGAAGAAACGGAGTTCTCTCGGGATAGCGTAGTTGAAAATCAGACGGCCCGGTGTGGTAATAACCAAATCGGAATCATCGTCATTGAATCCGTCCGGACGGTCTTCCTTCGGGATGTGCACTTTAATGAAATCGTGGATGCGAATTTCATGGAGGTTATAGGCCAGCATGACTTCATCGTAGCCAGTGAAGGCATGGAGACGGGAAGAATCCATGGTATCTTCAGCCACTTTCCACTGTTTCATCGGATCGAATTTTGCCTTCGGGTTAGCGGCTTTTTCTTCCGGTGTGAAGTCAACTTTCGCATCGTTGGCAGTCTGTACGATGGTGAGGTAGTAGGAACCCAGAATCATATCCTGAGAAGGAATAGCCACTGGTTTACCATCTTTGGTGGACAGAATGTTGTTGATAGAAAGCATCAGGGTTCTAGCTTCAGCCTGGGCTTCTACGGACAGTGGCAGATGGCAAGCCATCTGGTCCCCATCGAAGTCGGCGTTGTAGCCAGGGCATACCAATGGATGCAATTTGATAGCGCGGCCTTCCCAAAGGATTGGTTCAAAGGCCTGGATGCCCAGTCTATGCAGGGTAGGCGCACGGTTCAGGAGTACTGGATGTTCTTTAATGACATCGCCCAGGACTTCCCAAACTTCTGGAGCCAGCTTGTCTACTTTCTTACGAGCCGCTTTCAGATTGTTGGCTACGCCTCTCTTAATCAGTTCATGCATGATGAACGGTTTGAACAGTTCGATAGCCATTTCTTTTGGCAGCCCACACTGGTACATTTTCAGTTCCGGACCCACTACGATTACGGAACGGCCAGAGTAGTCTACACGTTTACCAAGCAGGTTCTGACGGAAACGGCCCTGTTTCCCTTTCAGCATGTCAGACAGGGATTTCAGCGGACGGTTACCAGGACCGGAAACGGCACGTCCACGACGGCCGTTATCGATCAGCGCATCCACTGCTTCCTGGAGCATACGTTTTTCGTTTCTGATGATGATTTCTGGGGCGCCCAGTTCCATCAGGCGTTTCAAACGGTTATTTCTATTGATGACACGACGATAGAGGTCATTCAGGTCGGAGGTAGCGAAACGGCCGCCATCGAGCTGTACCATTGGACGAAGGTCCGGTGGAATGACCGGAAGAACAGACAGAATCATCCATTCCGGTTTGTTGCCGGAATGCAGGAAAGCTTCTACTTCTTCCAGGCGGCGGATGCATTTCACTTTACGCTGGCCGCTGCCTTCTTCGATTTCTTTTTTCAGTGCAATTTCCAGCTGCGGCAGATCCAGTTCTTTCAGCAGAGCCTGGATGGCTTCGGCGCCCATCTGGGCTTTGAAGCTGCCTTTGCCGTAGGTAGCAATGGCATCTTGGTATTCCTGTTCATTCAGGACCTGTTTCTTCAGCAGGTTGGTTTCTCCTGGATCCAGGACGATGTAAGCTGCGAAATAGAGAACTCTTTCCAGCTGTCTGGGGGAAATTTCAAGGATCAGTCCAATACGGGACGGAGTGCCTTTGAAATACCAGATATGAGATACCGGGCAAGCCAGCTGAATGTGGCCCATGCGTTCACGGCGAACTTTGGAAGAGGTGACTTCGACACCGCACTTGTCGCAGATGGTGCCTTTGTAACGCATCTTCTTATATTTGCCGCATTTGCATTCCCAGTCTTTGGTCGGTCCGAAAATCTTTTCACAGAAGAGGCCGTCGGTTTCTGCCTTCAGTGTTCTGTAGTTGATTGTTTCCGGTTTTGTCACTTCACCGTGAGACCATTCAAGGATCTTTTCCGGAGAAGCGATACCGATTTTCATGGAATCAAATTCATTTACATCTAACAATTGTATAGCGCTCCTTTCCGGAATCAGTCATCATTGCCATCGAAATGGCCCATTTCAGTATTGAGGTCAGTTTCGCCAAATCCTGCTTCTTCGTCTACAGGGGCATTGGCTTCTGCTTCCAAGGTGTCGTTGAAGGAAGCTACGTCATTATTGACAGCTGCTTCGCCGCCGGCCATGGAAGTTTCCATAGCGCTTCTGGAATTGGACACCGCATCGTCCCCTTCCATAGCTTCTTTCAGTTCGTCCTTATGCCATGGCTGGCCGCCGCCGTAGCCCTGTTCCAGATCGCTTTCGTCCAGTTCCTTCAGTACCACTTCGTCGCCGTTTTCATTGAGGATACGAACATCGAGGCCGATGGACTGCAGTTCCTTCATCAATACCTTGAAGGATTCCGGTACGCCCGGGCTCGGAATGTTTTCGCCTTTAACGATCTTTTCGTAAGCCTTCACACGACCGATGACATCATCGGACTTGACAGTCAGGATTTCCTGCAAGGTGTAAGCCGCACCATAGGCTTCCAGTGCCCAAACTTCCATTTCGCCGAAACGCTGGCCGCCGAACTGTGCCTTGCCGCCCAGTGGCTGCTGGGTAACCAGGGAGTATGGACCGGTGGAACGAGCATGGATTTTATCATCAACCAGATGATGGAGCTTCAGCATATATTTCCAGCCGATGGTGACCTGGTTGTCCAGTTTTTCACCAGTACGTCCATCATAGAGGTCGGTCTTTGCATTGGCCGGCAGACCAGCTGCTTTCAGGGTAGCTGCCAGGTCTTCATCTCGGCAGCCGTCGAATACTGGGGTTGCGATATGAATACCAGATTCTGTCGGTTCCGGCATGCCGTATTTGTCGAAATCATAACCGCAGTCAATGAGACGCTGTTTCATTTCTTCGTACTTGGCAGAACCTTCGCCGGCTTTATTGGCAGCGGTGATTTCTTCGCCCAGCATGTGGCAAGCCCAGGACAAATGAATTTCCAGAATCTGACCGATGTTCATTCGGGATGGTACGCCCAGTGGGTTCAGTACCAGATCGACCGGACGTCCATCTGGAGTGAATGGCATATCTTCGATTGGCATGATACGAGAGCATACGCACTTGTTACCATGACGGCCTGCCATCTTATCGCCTTCACGAATCTTACGTTTCTGGGCAATGTAGACGCGGACCAGTTTGTTGACGCCAGGAGCCAGTTCATCGCCGTTTTCACGGGTAAAGACCTTGACGTCCACCACTTTACCAAATTCACCGTGAGGTACACGGAGAGAGGTATCACGAACTTCTCTTTCCTTGTCGCCAAAAATAGCGCGGAGAAGTCTTTCTTCTGGAGTCAGTTCGGTTTCGCCCTTCGGGGTAACTTTGCCGACCAGGATATCCCCCGGTCTGACGTCAGCGCCGACCATGATGATCCCGTTTTCATCCAGATATTTCACAGCATCTTCAGAAACAGAAGACAGCTGACGGGTAATTTCTTCTTCACCCAGTTTGGTATCACGAGCATCGCATTCGTATTCTTCAATGTGGATGGAAGTATACAGGTCTTCCTTCACCAGACGTTCAGAAATCAGAACGGCGTCTTCGTGGTTGTACCCTTCCCAGGATACGAAGGCTACCAGCACGTTGTGACCCAGTGCCAATTCGCCGCCATCGGTGGCCATGCCGTCAGCCAGGGTGTCCCCCGCTTCGACTCTTTCGCCTTTGAATACCAGTGGATGCTGGTTGATACAAGTGGACTGGTTGGAACGCATGAACTTAATCAAGTCATAGGTATCCAGTTCGCCATTGTCTGCACGAACGATGATCTGACGACCAGTGATGCGTTCTACGGTGCCGCCCCGTTTTGCCAGGATGCAGACGCCGGAGTCCTGACCAGCGACCCATTCCATGCCCGTGCCGACCAGCGGTGCTTCTGGACGAAGCAGCGGTACAGCCTGACGCTGCATGTTCGCACCCATCAGAGCTCGGTTGGTATCATCGTGTTCCAAGAATGGAATCAGAGAAGTACCGATGGAGACCACCTGCTTTGGAGATACGTCCATCAGAACCACTTCTTCTGGTTCTGCTTCCAAAACGTCCGGGCCACGACGGCTGGCTACGTTCTTATGAATGAAATGTCCTTCTTCATCCAGCGGTTCACTGGCCTGCGCGATAATCTTATCTTCTTCGATATCGGCAGTGACATATTTACATTCATTGGTGACGGTATGATTTTCCTGGTTAATCAGACGATATGGAGTTTCAATCAAACCGTATTTATTGATAATCCCGTAGTTGGACAGGGAAGAAATCAGCCCGATGTTTGGACCTTCAGGGGTTTCTACTGGGCACATACGACCATAATGGGAGTAATGTACGTCGCGGACTTCGAACCCGGCACGTTCACGGGACAAACCGCCAGGTCCCAAAGCGGACAGACGGCGTTTATGGGTCAATTCAGCCAATGGGTTGGTCTGGTCCATGAACTGGGACAGCTGGGAAGAGCCAAAGAATTCTTTGATAGCTGCTACGACAGGACGGATATTCACCAAAGCCTGTGGGGTCATCTTATCCTGGTCCTGGGTGGTCATTCTTTCACGAACCACTCTTTCCATACGGGTGAGACCAATACGGAACTGGTTCTGCAAGAGTTCGCCTACGCAGCGCACACGACGGTTGCCCAGGTGGTCGATATCATCGCTCTTGCCATAGCCCTGCATCATATTCAAAAGATAATCGATGCAAGCCACGATATCGCAAGTTTCCAGGGTGCGGTAATTGTCTTCTCTGTTACCGGAAGAGCAAATCACCTTGACCGGAGTGCCATCATCCTTCTGGGTCATCACTTCGACCTGATCGAAGGAAGAGAATACACCGCTTTCTTCAATCTTAGCGATAGCTTCGTTATCAATAATGCTGTTGGCTTCGATGACTACTTCGCCGGTTTCCATATTGACAATCGGACCATCGGTCTTGTGTCCCAAGAGACGATTCTTCCATGCCAGCTTCTTGTTCAGCTTGTAACGGCCCACTTTTGCCAGGTCGTAACGACGAGGATCATAGAAGAAATTGTTCAAAAGGGTAGTACCACTTTCTTCGGTAGCCGGTTCACCAGGACGGAGCTTGTGGTAAATTTCAATCAGAGCGGACTTTCTGTCGGTGGTGCTGTCCTTTTCCAAAGTCTTTTCAATGTGGATATCATGGTCAAACAGTTCCAGGATATCATCATTGGAAGAATAGCCCAACGCACGAATCAGCACGGTCACAGGCATCTTGCGGTTGCGGTCGATACGAACAGACAGAGAGCCACCCGGGTCAGATTCGAGTTCAATCCAAGCGCCGCGGTTCGGGATGAGCTGTGCGGTATAGATTTCCTTACCGAACGCATCCTTTTCCTTCTTGTAGTATACGCCAGGGGAACGAACCAGCTGGGATACGATAACACGTTCAGCGCCGTTGATGATGAAGGTACCGGTGTCAGTCATAACCGGGAAATCCCCCATGAACAAATCATGTTCCTTCAGTTCTCCGGTTTCTTTATTTTCCAGACGAACCTTCACATACAGCGGAGCGGAATAATTGACATCCTTCGCTTTGCACTGTTCAATGTTGTACTTGCCTTTGCCGAAATAATAATCGCCAAAGTGCAGTGCCCATTTGTGTGCACTATCCTCAATCGGGGAAATATCTGCGAAAACATCTTTGAGCCCTTCCCGGCAGAACCATTCATAAGACTTTGTCTGCAGGTCGAGCAAATGGGGCATCTTCAGTACTTCCTGTGATCTGGCATAGGTATATCTTTTCTTCTTACCTACCACAACAGGTCTGAACATTTTGCTGCTTGGCATTCCTCGCCTCACCCTTTCATTTTTAAAACCTATAATTGGGGCATTTAAGCAAAAATAAGCAAGGAACCATGAAACAGAACCTTGCTTTCTCCTCTTAAAGCCTTTTTAACTATTATATATAGTAATATAAGAACCGTTGCGAATAGAAATTATATCACATATTCTTTGCCATCGCAACCAAATCCCGATTTTATCATTAAAGAAATTTTGTATACCACCCTATTTCTATTTTCTGTTATAAATAATTTTATATCAGTTATAGAAATATTTTTGCGTCACATTTTCTTCTTGATTTTTTCAGGATTTTTGTTCCAGCCTATTTTAGCACTGGACTCTTGGTTTTGCAAGATGATTTTCGGTGACTGGTGACTCGTGACTGGTGACTGGTAGCTAGGGATTAGTGGCTAGGCCCTGGGAATGGTTAACGGTTAACGGTTTACGGTTGCGATAGAAGCACAATTTACCCTCTTCCTCTGGAAGGGGGCAGGGGGGATAGCCCGCACTGGCGGTATGAAACGATTTGGGAAATAAACTGTATAGGCGTCCGGAAATAGCGTGACTGGTGACTCGTGACTAGTGACTGGGAAATGCGGTTAATGGTTGTCGGTTGTCGGTTGTCGGTTGTCGGTTCACGGTTAACGGTTAACGGAAATACGACTCTTCCCCCTCCGTCATTTCGACCGATGGGATTTGTGCTTAATGATTCTGACGTGTAGTCCAGTTCTATGTTGAACAAAAGTGGAGAAATCCCAAACCTCTAGCGGAAACGGTACCAGCTGAGTTACCCCGTTACGGATAATTTCAGCTAGATGGTATCTCGCTGGAGATTTTGGATTTCTCCACTTCTGT
>DBLC01000130.1:30020-35605 GCA_002297935.1 Dialister sp. UBA734 | reverse complement strand
TGTTGGTTTTAGGTTTATGCTCCGGGTTCGTATAGTACAACTCGTACAAATACAAAACCTCATTGGTTTAAGGTTTGTAGGTTAGGCGTTAGCATGAAAATCTTAACCCCTAAACCAATGCCTCTTTCGCCTCGGCAAGTTGTCACCAAAGAGTTCGGCACGTAAACCAACAACCCCTAGTCACCAGTCACTAGTCCACCAGTCACCTATTCATACTCGCGGCATTTCCAAATTTTATGCGCCGCCACCTTCATTTCTAACTTCTCACTTCTAACTTCTCACTGCCTTTCTATATATTTACATTGCAGAAGTGCTCCAAAATCACAACATCAAATTTCAAAAATTTTTATAAACTCGCAGCGCTTCTAAATTTTATGTGCCGTCACCATCATTTCTAACTTCTCACTTCTAACCACTTCTCTATATATTAAAATTGCATCAGCCTTTCAAAATCATACCTAGTGAATTTTAGTTCGCAGTATACAGTAGGCAGTTTGCGGTTGATATTCTACCTACTGCATCCTGCTGACTGCCTACTTTCCTCATTTGTCCATATCAAAAAGCCATAAAAGGGCATGAGCAATTAATATTTCTCATATCTTTTTATGGCTTTGATTCGTATTTCTATCAATCATGGAACAGGTACTGCTCCAAATTACTGTTTTTCCAAATGGCGCAATCCTTTATCTGCAATATCTTTACGATACTGCATGCCCCGCCAAGCAATTTTCTGAACCCCTTCATAGGCTTTGGCTTTGGCTTCGGCCAGGGTTGGTGCTACAGCAACTACGTTCAGCACGCGGCCGCCATTGACGACGTATTTCCCATCTTTTTTGACAGTGCCGGCGTGGAAAATCTGACAGCCGGTCTTTTGGGCTTCTTCGATGCCGGTGATCACTTCTCCGGAGGAGTGAGAAGCTGGATAGCCTTCGGAAGCGATGACTACGTCAACGGCGCAGCCTTTTTTCCATTTCACATCTTCATCGTGGAGACGACCATAGACGCAATCGAGCATTACTTGGGCCAAATCGCCATCGAAGAGAGGCAGTACGGCTTCGGTTTCCGGGTCGCCGAAGCGGCAGTTGAATTCCACCACTTTTGGCCCTTCTTCGGTGATCATGAGGCCCGCGTAGAGGCAGCCTTTGAAGGGATAGCCTTCTTTGCGCATGGCATTTACGATCGGGCGAAGGATGCGGACGTTCACTTCTTCGGTCATTTCTTTGGTCATCACCGGAGCTGGTGCATAGGCGCCCATACCGCCGGTGTTGGGACCTCTATCGCCGTCGAAAATGCGTTTATGGTCCTGGGAGGAAACCATCGGTACCACCGTGGTGCCGTCGCAGAAGCAGAGAACGCTGGCTTCTTCGCCTTCCATGAATTCTTCAATGACTACGGAACGACCAGCACCGCTGAAGGTGTGGCCTTCCAGCATATCTTTTACAGTTTCAATGGCTTCTTCTTCAGTCTGGGCAATAATGACCCCTTTGCCGGCCGCAAGGCCATCGGCTTTGATGACAATCGGATATTTCTGATTGGCTTTCAGGTACGCCACGGCTTTGTCTTCGTCGTCAAATACTTCATAGGCAGCGGTGGGAATGCCGTATTTCTTCATCAGATTTTTGGCAAATCCTTTGGAACCTTCGATGCGAGCGGCCAAGCGGGACGGTCCGAAGAAGGCCATGCCCTGTTCAGAGAACTGATCGGCCAAACCTTCGGTCAATACGGTTTCTGGTCCGGCCACGGTGAGGTCTACTTGCATCAGACGGGCGAAGTCCAGAATATCTTCGGTGCCTTTCACAGGAATCGGAGTGGCTACGTCGCTCATGCCATCGCTTCCTGGAATGGTATACACTTCAGATACGGATGGACTTTGTGCCAGTCGCCAGCAAAGAGCGTGCTCTCTGCCGCCGTTTCCAATCACTAATACTCTCATATGTATTCTATACTCCTTCAATTTAGTATGCAGTCAACTGTTATCATGAAATGGTAGACTAGTGACTCGTGACTGGTGACTAGGCATGAATATAATTTCCAGTCACTAGTCACCAGTCCACCAGTCACAAACTACTCCCCATTTCATATATAATGATGCACGATCTACACATCAGCTGTGTCTGAAATGTCTATGTCCTGTGAAGACCATGGCAATGCCGTATTTGTTGGCCATGTCGATGGATTCCTGGTCACGGATAGATCCGCCAGGCTGAATGACAGCGGTGATGCCGGCTTTGCCTGCCGCTTCGATAGTGTCGCCGAAGGGGAAGAATGCATCGGAACTCATGACGGAGCCTTTGGCTTTTTCACCGGCTTCTGCAATGGCGATATCGGCGGAGCCTACACGATTCATCTGACCAGCGCCAACGCCTAGGGTGGTGTCTTTGTTGGTCAGAACAATGGCATTGGATTTCACGTGTTTTACAATGACCCAAGCAAATTCCAGGGCTTTCCATTCTTCTTCGGTCGGAGCACGGTTGGTAACAACTTTGCAATCCGCTCTGGTTTCAGTGCTGTTATCTGGGGTCTGTACCAGAAGGCCGCCGGATACTTTGTGTACCTGCAGTTCTTCATGGGTCAGAGCCGGCACTTCGATGAGGCGAATATTTTTCTTGGTGGAAAGAATATCAAACGCTTCCTGGGAGAATTTCGGCGCCATGATGACTTCAAAGAAAATCGGTTTCATCGCTTCTGCGGTTTCTTTGTCGCATTCCCGGTTCATAGCAACGATGCCGCCGAAAGCGGATTTGCTATCTGCTGCAAAGGCTTTCTGGAATGCATCAAGAGCACTTTCACCAAGAGCACAGCCACATGGATTGGTGTGTTTGATGATGGCGCAAGCCGGCTGGTCTTTCCATTCGGAAGCCAAGTCCCAAGCAGCTTCCATGTCGACAATGTTGTTGTAAGACAGTTCTTTGCCGTGGAGCTGTTTGGCATCCGCAATGCCGCCTTTGGCTTCTGGGTCTTTGTAGAAAGCCGCCTTCTGGTGCGGGTTTTCGCCGTAACGCAGGTCCTGCACTTTCACGTACGCATGGCTGTATACATCAGGCAGTACATCGTGGTCACCGTTCACTTCTTTGGTCAGGTAATCCGCAATGGCACAATCATACAGGCCGGTGTGCAGGAAGGCTTTTCTGGAAAGAGACAGACGGAAATCTTCGGTCAATGTGTCGTTTTTAATTCTGTCCAGGATGTCGTCATACTGGGACGGATCGACAACGATGGTTACATATTTATAGTTCTTAGCTGCCGCACGTACCATGGATGGGCCGCCGATATCGATATTTTCGATGGCTTCCGCACGAGTGACGTTTGGTTTCGCAATGGTTTCACGGAATGGATACAGGTTAACAGCCACCAAGTCGATGCCGGTGATGCCGTGTTCTTTCATAGCTTTCACGTGGTCTGGGTTATCACGGATAGCCAGGATTCCGCCGTGAATCTTTGGATGCAACGTCTTTACTCGGCCATCCATCATTTCCGGAAATCCAGTCACTTCAGAAACAGATTTGACCGGAATGCCAGCGTCGGCAATGGCTTTCATGGTGCCGCCAGTAGAAATAATTTCTACGCCCAGTTCATGAAGCCCCTTAGCAAAGGCAACCACGCCAGTTTTATCAGATACGCTAATCAGCGCTCTTTTAATTGTCATGTTTTTTCCTCCTTCATTTTTTTAGTGAGGAGTTAGGAGTTAGGAGTGAGGAGTGATGGTAGGGCGCACAAATCATATAGCACCCATTTTATAAAATAATTATTTGCGGCACTTTATAATTTGTGTGCCGCCACCTTCATTCCTCATTCCTCATTCCTCACTCCTCATTGCTTTTCATGCATTCCCGATACATGATGTCCTTCGATGTGAAGGGCATCCTTGCAATAGGCTGTAACAGCTCTGACATAGGCCGGATGTTCTTGCTGGAGAATCCGATCGGCCAGGGTATCTTCTGTATCATCATCATAGACCGGTACCGCTACCTGGGTAATGATCGGTCCATCATCCAAGCCAGTGCCTACGAAATGGACTGTGCAGCCTGCCACTTTCACTCCTGCTTCTACGGCCTGCCGCTGGGCATGAAGTCCGCGGAAGCTGGGAAGAAGAGCCGGATGGATATTGATAATCTGGTTCGGGAAAGCATTGAGTAAATCTTCCCCGCAAATTCTCATATACCCAGCCAGGCAAATCAGGTCTGGAGTGTAGGATTTTGCTGCTTCCAAAATAGCAGCATTGAATGCCTCTTTTGTATTGAAGGCTTTGCGTTCCAATACGGTGGTCGGCACGTTCCACCGTTTCGCCCGTTCCAGCACCTGCGCATCGCCATGGTCGCAGATAACGCCCACCACTTCGCCATTGACCGTGCCATTCACGGTGGCTTCATGGATGGCTTCTGCATTGGAACCACGGCCGGAAGCGAAAATCAGGATTCTTTTTTTATTCTTCATGGAAAAGACCACCTGTCACGATGACATCCCGGTCGCCTTTGGTGATTTCGCCCACTTCGTAAACCGGTTCGTTGATGGAAGCCAAAATTTCTTTGGCCTTTTCTGCTTCTTCTCGTTTCATGATGAGCAGCATGCCCAGACCGCAGTTGTAGGTGCGATACATTTCATGGGCTTCCACGCCGCCCTGTTTCATCAGGAATGGGAATACGGGAAGCATCGGCCACTTGTCTGCATCGAGAACCGCTCTGGTCCCTTCTGGCAGGACACGAGGAATGTTGTCATAGAAACCGCCGCCGGTGATATGAACCATGCCATTCACCTTGGTTCCTTTCAGAACTGGCAGCACCGGCTTCGGATAGAGACGGGTCGGAGTGAGCAGCACTTCGCCCAGCGGTTTATCGAAACCATCATAGGTTTCTTTCAAAGACAGTCCATTGTCCTGGATGATGCGGCGGACCAGGGAGTACCCATTGGAATGAACGCCGGTGGACGGCAATCCCAGGATCACATCGCCTTCGGAAATATTTTCGCCGGTGATAATATCTTTGCGATCCACAATGCCCACAGCAAAACCAGCCACATCGTAATCGCCTTTGGCATAGAAACCAGCCATTTCTGCGGTTTCGCCGCCCAGAAGAGCACAACCGGATTCGATGCACGCATTGGCTACGCCTTTGACGATTTCTGCCATTAGTTCCGGTTCCAGTTTGCCTGTAGCGATGTAATCCAGGAAGAACAGCGGACGAGCGCCCTGTACCAGCACATCGTTGACGCTCATAGCCACGCAGTCCTGACCAATCGTATCATGGATGCCCATTTCAATAGCCAGACGCAGCTTGGTTCCTACGCCATCAGTGCCAGAAACCAGAATCGGGTCATCAGACAGTTCATCTTTCAGACGGAACAAGCCGCCAAATCCGCCCAAATCTCCCATGACCCCACGGGTATAGGTAGCCTGTACGGATTTCTTAATCAGTTCGACTTCTCTTTCACCAGCATCGATATCCACGCCAGCTTCTGCATAGGTCAAACCTTTCTTCTTTTCTGCCATACTTTTCCTCCGTATGTAAATTATAGAAATAACATTTATATGATTTGATAGTTCAAATAGTTAGAAGTGAGAAGTTAGAAGTGAGAAATGGTGGTGACGG
>DBLC01000130.1:29868-30002 GCA_002297935.1 Dialister sp. UBA734 | reverse complement strand
AATTTGGAAGCGCCGCCATTTTATGATATAGAAATATAGTTCAAACCACAAATTCCTGTGCACTCACTATTGTTAGTTGTTTGAACTCCAACAACCAACAACTATCACTATAGATTATAAAAAGGGGTATTGGG
>DBLC01000130.1:8318-29838 GCA_002297935.1 Dialister sp. UBA734 | reverse complement strand
ACCACTACGCACTACGCACTCATCACTACGCACTGCTTTTATTCTTCATCTTCCATGGTGCCCAGTCCGTTATGAGGTACTTTTTCTGGATAGACCCCATCGAAGCAGGCGAAGCACATATCTTCTTTCTTGATACAGGAAATGGATTCTGCCAAGCCTTCCTGGGACAGGTAGTGCAGCGCATCGGCGCCAATCATCTGACAAATTTCATCTGTGGAATATTTAGCCGCAATAAGCTGTTTTCTTTCTGCCGTATCGATACCAAAGAAGCAAGGATACTTAACAGGCGGCGAGCTGATGCAGAGTTTGATTTCCTTGGCCCCTGCATTTCGAAGCAGGTTGATAATGATACCACTGGTGGTGCCACGGACGATGGAGTCATCCACCAAAACGATGCGCTTGCCTTCTACGTTCATGCGAATCGGATTCAGCTTCATGCGGACAGCCCGTTCACGCTTCTTCTGTCCTGGCTGAATGAAGGTACGGCCCATGTATTTATTTTTCAGAAGTCCTTCTACAAAAGGAATCCCCGAAGCCTGGGCATAGCCCAGTGCGGCTACGTTGCCGGAATCCGGTACGCTCATGACCACATCGCCGTCAAACTGGGCTTCTTCCCACAGTTTCTTCCCCATGTTCAGACGAGCCTGGTAAATATCCTGACCGTTCATGATGGAATCTGGACGAGCGAAATAAATGTATTCAAAGGAACAAATCCCGTGTTTATGAGAATCCACTGGACAATACATGGTGGAACGAACACCATTGTCATCGATAGAAACAATTTCCCCTGGCAGGATATCTCTCACAAATTCTGCATCGATGGCATCCAAGGCCGGTGTTTCCGACGCCAGTACCCAGCCCGATTCGGTTTTGCCAAGAACCAACGGACGATATCCGAATGGATCGCGGCAGCCATAGAGGGCGTTGTTCGTGCAAGCCACGATGGCATAGGCGCCGTGAATTTCATCCATCAGTTCTTTGAATTTTTCTTCTTCTGTAGGACGGCGGCTGCGAGCCAGCAGTTTGATAATCACTTCCGTATCCATGGAGGTAGAGAAAGTGGAACCTTCCAAGAGCAACCGGCGGCGCAGGTTCAGTGTATTCACCAAGTTCCCGTTATGGGCCAGTGCCATAGGGCCGTCAATGCTGTCTGCCTGCAGCGGCTGGACGTTGGCCGGAATGGAAGAACCGGTGGTGGAATACCGCACATGGCCAATGCCGATATGTCCTTCTTTTTCTGGCAAATGACGGAATACTTCGGTTACCAAGCCCATGCCGCGGAAGGTTTCCATATCCTTACCATCGGTGACAGTGATCCCCGCACTTTCCTGTCCACGATGCTGCAGAGCAAAAATGCCGTAGTACACTTCATGAACGGCAGACAGGTCACGGTCGAAGATGCCAAAGACGCCACACTCTTCATGGGGCTTGTCGTCATAAATTTCTGTACTTTTGTACATGTTTATCTCCTGTTTAAACAGGGTGACTGGTGACTGGTGACTAGTGACTAGGAAAATCCCAGTCACTAGTCACCAGTCACTAGCTACCAAATCAAAATTAGAATTTTTCTCCTGTCAAAAGTTCATAGGCTTCTTTATAAATGCCGATGGTTTTGTCGATGATGTCCTGTGGAACCGTGTCGCCTGGGTTGGCTTTCAGGTAATCTCTGACGAACTGTTTGTCGTAGGACGGCTGACCATGGCCGGCTTCGTAGCCCTTAGCTGGCCAGAAACGGGAATTATCTGGAGTCAGCATTTCATCGCCCAGAACGATATTTCCTTCTTTATCCAGGCCAAATTCAAACTTGGTATCAGCAATGATGATGCCTCTTTCCAGCGCGTAATCAGCACATTTGTTGTACAGAGCCAGTGTCAGTTCAGACAGTTTTTCCATGTATTCCTTGCCTTTTCCTGGGAAGAACTTGTTCACCCATGCTTCCCCTTCTTCCATGGAAATATTCTGGTCGTGTTCACCAGCCGGTGCTTTGGTGGATGGGGTGAAAATCGGATGAGGCAGTTTCTGGCATTCTTTCAATCCTTCTGGAAGCTGGATGCCGCATACTTTGCCATCTTTCTGATAGCCTTCCCAGCCGGAACCGGTGATGTAGCCACGAACGATGCATTCTACAGGAATCATGTCCAGTTTTTGGGTCTTCATGGAACGACCTTCAAATTCTTTGGTCTGGAAGAATTCTGGCATATCCTTGGTGTCGATAGAAATCATATGGTTCGGGACAATGTCTTTGGTCAGGTTGAACCAGAATTCGGACATGCGGTTCAGTACACAGCCTTTTTCCGGAATCGGGCATTTCAAAATGTTATCAAAAGCAGAAATACGGTCGGTGCAGACCATCACCAGGCTGTCGCCCAGATCATACAGTTCACGTACTTTACCGGATTTAAATGGTTTGTATTCTTTCATGATAAATCTCCTTTATACACTTTCATTTACTTGAAATATAACGGATGGATAAAAGGTTATTATTCTACAGATTCCTATTTTCTCAACCGTGACATGATGGCTTTCTATAGGGTTAAAAAGGGTATAAAAGGGTATGTAATAACCCCTTTTAACCTTTTGTAATCCATAACGGTTATTGTGAAATAGGCGATATCATTGATAATAACCTGCCCGAAGGGCTAACCTTTTATTTTTACTGCTTTTTCAGTTCTTCCTGCAGTTTTTCATCTTTCTTATAAATTTCTGCAGCGGCTTCTTCGCGGTATTCTTTGTATTTTCTATACAGTTCTCTATCAGAAACAGCGCCGATTTCTACAGCCAGGAATGCCGCATTTTTGGTGCCATCAATGGCTACTGTAGCAACCGGAATTCCAGAAGGCATCTGCACGATGGAAAACAGAGCGTCCATACCGTCCAATTTGGCACCGGACAGCGGTACCCCAATGACCGGTTTCAGTGTCAGACTAGCAACCACGCCAGGCAGTGCGGCAGCCATGCCAGCGCCAGCAATGAAAGCTCCTACCCCTTTTTCTTCTTCTGCCGCTACAAATTCAGCCAATTTCTTTGGCGTACGGTGGGCAGAAGCAATGGTTACGTCATAGGTCACACCAAACTGATCCAAAATGCCAAAGGCCTTTTTCATGACCGGCAAATCGGAATCACTACCCATAACAATCCCTACATGCATGATGATTTCCTCCCTCTATAGCTCTTTGCCATAAAAACAAAAACTCCCTTTGCCCGCACTATGCCATACCAGGCATAGTCCCACGCAAAAGGAGTCTATCCATACACATATATATACAATGATACAAGGAACTTACAGATAGCATGATAAAGAGAAACGCCGTAAGCGTCCAGTTCTTTTCGTTTTTTAAACTGTCTGAGAAAATGAACTCTATAGCAGACATGATTTCTCCTCTCTAGAATGAGATAAAAAAGCCTGCGCTCTATTTGTTGCACAAGCCCGTTATTCTCACTATGTTTTCCGTAGTTTCCATAAGTATTTTAATATTTCTATTTTTCCTTGTCAATGATAGCAGCCATGTTATAGACCAATAAATCACTCATTTTTAGCAAAAATAATACCAATATCAGTTTTTACTAATATTGGTATTATTTTTTACTCTGTTTTTGTAAATATTTAGGTTGTTGGTTGTCTGTTGTTGGTTATTGGGTTTATGCACCGAGTTCTAATAGCACAATCTGCACAAAAGCAAAGTGGTATGGGTTTAGGGTTTGGGGGTTGGAAATATAATTTACAATCAAACCTCAAACCTTAAACCTTGAACAAATGACGCTTTCATCATGGTAAGTTGACGCAAAAGGACCTGGAATTGAAACCAACAACCAACAACCAACAACAATTGTTACATAAATTTAAACCTCTATGAACGAAAGATAAAAATGGGTATTGGGGCGCTTTATGAATTGTGCGCCCCTTCCATCATTACGCACTACGCATTTCGCATTACGCACTGCTTTTACCACTCTATTTCCTCATCTATTAAATGATGTGCCTCTTCGTACTGATCCAAAATCGCATTGAAGTCTGTTTCCGTCAGTACTTTCATGATGTCCCGGCGAAGGGTCGTAGCGGCGGGAAGGCCATAGAAATAGCGACTTGCATGGGCCCGCATTTCTCTAATGGCCCTGTTTTCTCCTTTTTCCAGTACCAACCCATGGAGATGCTCCCGGGACATGGCGAGCCGCATTTCCCAGGTGGGTTTTGGAAGCAGTTCTCCCGTTTCCAGATAAGTATTCACTTCTCGGAAAATCCACGGATTGCCCCAAGCGGCCCGACCGATGGCAACTCCGGCACAACCAGTTTCATCCATCAATGCTTTGGCGGTGGGACCATCCACCACGTCCCCATTTCCGAAAACAGGAATGTGTACCGCTTGAACCACTTCGGCAATTTTCTTCCAATCCGCCTGTCCGGTATAAAAATCTTCCCGGGTGCGCCCGTGAACCGTAATGGCCGCGGCGCCGGCTTCTTCCACCGCTTGGGCCAGTTCCACGCAATTTTCTGTTTCTCTGGACCAGCCGAGACGCATTTTCACCGTCACCGGCACATGGACCGCTTCCACCATGGCTTTCACAATGGCCGCCGCTTTGGAAACATCTTTCATCAGTGCGGAACCGTCTCCATTTTTGACCACCTTCTGCATGGGGCACCCCATATTGATATCAATCACATCGGGACCGGCTTTTTCCATTTCCTTGGCCCCCAGTGCCATGATGTCCGGTTCACTGCCAAAGAGCTGCAGCGCTACGGGATGTTCCCCCGGATCGATTTTCAGCATATCCTGGGTCTTTTCATTTTTATAATACAAACCTTTGGCACTGACCATTTCTGCTGTGGTCATGGCCGCCCCATACCGCCGGGCAATGACACGATACGCCAAGTCACTGACCCCCGCCATAGGCGCCAACACCGCCCAACCATCCAGCTGGACAGGGCCAATTTTTGGTTTTGCAAACATCTATATATTCTCCTATTTTCCTTAGTTCTGAGCAAGTGCGTAATGCGTAGTGCGAAGTGCGTAATGAAGGTGGCGGCGCATCAAAATAAAATAGCGCCGCAAAATAAATATAAAAATATATATGGGCCTGGCTATATGAATTGTGCCAGGCCTACCACCATTACGCACTACGCACTTCGCATTACGCATTATTTATTGTACTTATGCAAAAAGCATTTAAAGAAAGTAACTGGCACATCTAAATTTTCCACGGGCATTCTTTCGTCCACCTGATGGGCTTCGCCCCATTGTTCTGTTTTCAGACGAGCGCTGAAGCGGAAGACGTTGTCGCATACAGAAGAATAGTTTCTGGAATCAGAAGCGCCCAGCATGAGGTTTGGTACAATCTGGGTATCATCCCCAAAAACTTCTTTGATGGTTTCAGTGAGAAGGCCATATTCTTTGCTTTCCACGCTGCCAGCTGGTTTCGGATCTTCGGCGAATGTAGCTTTCACCTGAACACCACAGGGCATGATGGATTCCAAGTATTTCTTCACCGATTCCACGGTGTCTCCTTGGAGAATGCGAACACTCATAGTGGCTTCCGCATGGGACGGCAGCACATTGGCCTGGGCACTGGCTTCCGCCATGGTGATGGCAAAGGTGGTGTGAAGCTTCGCATCCAATTCCCGGTCTTGTTTGGCCAATTTCACCAGTTCTTTCCAGTGTTTCTTCGGGTGAGCATAGATTTTGGCGATTTTCTTATCCTGCGAAGCTGCCAATGCTTTCAAATGGGCTTTCACCAGTGGAGTCAGCCGATAAGGCATGGGGTTCGCTTCTACAGCTGCCATAGCTCTTGCCACATCGCCCAACACAGTGCCTTTTCCCGGTTTGCTGGCGTGACCACCGGCACCGTCTTTGTAGAGCACATATTCATTGGGCGCTTTTTCTGCCAATCCTACCAGAGCGACCGGCGTCGGATTGCCGTGAAAGCCTTTTTCTTCTACATAACCGCCTTCATCAAAAATACATCCCAGTTTAACCCCTTTTTCCTGCAAATATTTAGGAGCCAAAACGGAACCTTTCTTTTCGTCCACGCACTGTACTTCTTCGTTGTGACCAAAGGACAGGTAAATATCGAAATCCGGTTCAAAACCTTCTTCCAACAATTCGGTGATGGCATCCATTTCAGAAGTCAAAACAGACTTGCAGTCTTCGCTGCCCCGTCCCCAGATGCAGCCATCTTCCAGAGCCGCAGAAAAGGGCGGATGACGCCACTGGTCCTCATGAATGGCCGGCACCACATCCTGATGAGCCATGAAAAGCACAGGCATCTTCTTCGGATGGGCCGATTTCCAATGAAACAGCAAACTGGCCTTGCCAATGGTGGTCCATTCCAATTTTTCAAAAATCAAAGGATAGGCTTCCTGCAAAAATTGGTGCAATTTATCAAACTGGGTCCAATCGGTATGCAAATCATTCACCGAAGACACCGTAGGAATTTGCACAATTCCCTGCAAGTGCTGAGTATATTTTTCTGTATTTTCATTCATGATGAAAATCCTCCTTAGATGGAAAAAAGAGGGACAATTCGTCCCTCTCTTATTTTATAACAATATATATAGGGTGACAAGGTTCTAGTCGAACCGTTTTGGCCTTTCTAACATAGCATGCTTTCCTGTATGGAAAGGTTCTGTTGGAACCACATTAGCATTTCTAACATATCACCATTTCCTGCTTCATAAGGTTCTGTTGGAGCCGCTATGTCTTTTTTAACATATCACTTTCCCTGCATCGTAAGGTTCTGTTGGAATCGCTATGTTTTTTCTAACATATTACTTTTTCCTGCATTGTAAGGTTCTGTAAAGCACTAGAACCTTATGATACACATAGCATGCCATTTGTCTCCGCAGCAATCACCGCTACAGAACCTTTGCATACACAAAGCATCCCAGCTGCCTCCGCAGCAATCACCGCTACAGAACCTTCAACACACACGCAGCATGCCAGCTTTCTCCGCAGAAATCACTGCTTCTTCAGCTGTTCAAACAGATCTCTGTGATACCATTTTTCGGAAATCTTCTTCAGGGTGCCGTCTTTTTCCAGTTTTTCCAAAGCGGCTTCGATTTCGTCAGCCAGTTTCTGTTCATTCTTGTTGACGATGACCACGGTTTCATTGACTTTGATTGGTTTATCCAGAGAAACGATTTCAAAGTTCATAGCTTTGGCAATGTCTTCTACGCCCAGGTTGTTCGGATACACCAGCGCATCGTACTGTCCGTTTTTCAGAGAAGTCAAACGTTCTGCCGGAGTGAGGCCATCCTGGATCGGTACTTCTTTCAGAATGTTGTTGTGTTCTGCATTCCAGTCGGTGAGGACTTTGTAAATACCACCGTTTGGTGTATTCGGTACCAGTTTGCCGCCTCCATTGATAACATCTTCCAGGCTGTGATATTTCGCCGCATTTTCCTTGCTCATGTACACTTCTACAGAAGAAACGCCGATTGGGGTCTTCGGTACGATGTAGTCTTTTTCACGACGGGGGGTTCTGTAGTAACCGCCGGAAGCCACTTTCGCATCACCGGATTCCATCATTACGTCCTGTGTTTCCGGTGGCACGGCCTGGATGTCCAAGTTGTAATCTTTCAAATTCTTATTGACTTCCTGCCAGATATCATATTCATAGCCCTGGAGTTTCCCGCTTTCATCGGCCCAGGACAGCGGTCTTTCGGTGCTGGAAAGTACCAGTTTCACCGTAGTCTTTCCATCAGCGGCCGCAGCCTTGGAAGAAGCAGCTTTCTGATCATCTCCGCAACCAGCGAAGAGTCCAATGGTCAAAGCAGAAGCAGCCAGAATGGTAGCAAATTTCAAAGATGTTTTCATGATAAAGTCCTCCCTTTGTTGTATCTGATAGAATCACTGAGCTTTTATTACTTTGTACTACAAGTGACTAGTGACTCGTGACTGGTGACTAGGAAAAAGCCCCAGTCACGAGTCACCAGTCTACCAGTCACCAATTAACTATTTGTTATAAAACAGGCGAAACGCTGGAGAAGAGACGCCGATGAAAAGAAGGCAGCTAGCAACGCCCCATTTCAAATCGTTCAGTTCTTTTGCAATCAGCTTACCCATCTTTGTCATCCTCTCTTTTAAAAATAATTTTTAGGAAAATCAAAAAGCTCCCGTCCCCTAAGGGACGAGAGCCATAGCTTCGTGTTTCCACCCAATTTCATATACCTGTCACCAAGTATACCTTTAAAGGTTCTAACAAACCTCTAGCTCTGTATCGGGAGCTCCCGGAAGACCTACTATCACTTCAGCCTTACATGCTCAGAAATGCACTTCATCATCCTATCCGTGTCCGCTCTCACTCTCCGGACTCGCTTTGCCGTCTTCCGATTGACTACTCTTTTCTTCATAGCACTTATCGATGTCAATAAGATAGCACATGAGAAAAGAATTGTCAAATCTTTTTAAGAAAAAATCTGACAACTTTCCCATGTGTTAAACAAGTGACTCAAGTTTCTCAGGTTGCTTAGGTTTCTCAGGTTACTCAAACGTGCTAGTCATCACTGGATGTAATGGTTGATTATTGCGAAAATCATCCATACATTGGCAAAGGAACCGTGTATAGATTTATAAAAAAGGGTATTGGGGCGCTTCCAAATTTTGTGCGCCCCTTCCTCCATTACGCACCACGCACTACGCACTACGCACTTGTATTCAATATTCTACTGCCTTTCTCACTGCCTTTAGATTTTCTTCACTGCAATCTTGGGCCACCACGCAGCCCGGTCCGATCATCAATCCTTTTCCATCCACTTCGTCAATGGCTTCATGAATATGAGCAATGATTTCATCCGGTGTACCGTCTTTGACGATATCATCTCGAACTTCTTTCCCATCCACCAATTTTGTGGCAGCCCGAATCCCCGCCAAGAACGGCGTGTCGGTCATTCTTCTTGCTTTTTTCAGAGACGGTTCTGTATTTCTATCATGCCAGTTCAGCACCGCTGCGGGATAGTTAAAGAAAATTTCTTTATAATATACATCCAAACCATGAATATGTACTACATTGAACCACGTTTTCTCTACATAACTATTCATCACTTGCAAATCATACTTTTCACCGAATTTACGGAATGTTTCCAAATCCAGCAATTCTTTCTTCGCATCCTGGGTGGCAAAGAAGAAACCATCCACACCGGCTTCTATGTTATAGCGAATGAAATCATTTGTCACTTCGGTGATCACCGACAACGCATGATGCACTTCTTCTGGATGTTCTTTCAAATCTGTCAGCACTTTCCCGCCGGTCAGTTTGTGCAGCGTCGTGAGTGGACTGAAAATGGTTTGAATGATGGGAGTATGGGGCGATACTTTCTGTTTCAATAATCGAGCAAATTCTACTTGCTTGCCGTAGGTTCCCTGCAAGCCAGAAATAACAGGAAGATTCTTGTAATCTTCGATAGTATGAATCCCCGGTTCTGCCAATGTGACTGGTTTTCCGGTCTGGCAATAAATATTTAACTTAGCCCCAAAGTCCTGAATCCCATAATTTCCAAAGGGCATCATTTTGATAAAATCGAAATCGTAATGATCCACAAATTCTGCTTCTGCGTCAGCCAAAGATACCGGGTCCTGATCATATTTCGAAAAATGATACCATACAGATACAGGCACCCGATCTGCTACCTTGCCATCTACGACGGCTCTGACGCGTTCTTCTCTATTCATACTAACACTCCTTTTGTACTATCTATTACACTTCTGCCATACCGTGTTGTCTGATTTTCTTTTCCCACCAGTGGAAAACAAAAGTCAATATAATACACAGCCCCCAGTAGATGATGGCATCTGCGATATACGGCTCGGTTCGCCGACTGTACAGAGAAGCAAAGAGGTTCGCCGCCGCAAAGATATCCACGACTTTAATGGTAAATAACAAAGAAATTCCTTTGATGGCATGTAAATAATAGGTGAAAAATGTAGGAAGTACCACGGCCAATGCCTGAGGAAATATGATTCTCCGATACGCATTGAAGGGAGACATTCCCATCGTGACAGCCGCTTCATACTGTCCTTTCGGCACGGATAAAAGAGCGCCTCGGATATTTTCTGATTGAAAGGCTGCATGAAATAAAATGAATAAAATATATCCGGTCCAATAAGGACTGACATCAAAAAATTTAACTTCCTTTTCATACACCAATGACAAAATCGGTGCCATGATATAAGGAATGGTATAGTAAGCGATAAAAATTTGCACAATGGCAGGAACCGATCGCATGAACGACACCCAAACGGCAAGAATGACATTTAAAATGCGATGGTGACCCAATCGAAGAATCGCAATGCCCGCACCAAGCACAATGCCTCCAATCAGTGTAACTGCCGCCATAAACAGCGTATTCGGCACTGCCTTCATGATATAAAAGAAGGCATCGATTATCGCACTTCCATCAATGGTCATGATACCCTCCTTGAAAGAATCCGGGTCTGTCTATTTTCCAAATATTTCATGACCGCTTCCAAAGCTGCCACGACACCCCAATACAAAATGGCGACTGCCAAATAACTTTCCAATTTACCAATGCCCTGGTTGACCGTGATGAGCAGTTCCGTCCGGCCCATCAAATCCATCAGGCCAATCATGTACATCAAGGATGTATCTTTTACGATTTCAATCAATTGATTCACCAAAGGAGGCAGCACCGCCGGAATCATCTGGGGCATCACCACCTGCAAGATACATTGCCATGGCGTCATGCCGAACACAATCGCCGCTTCCCTTTGGCCTTTTTCTATAGAGAAATACGCCGGGCGAATCACCTCTGCGATGACCGGTGCATAAGCAAATACCATGGTGATGTACACATACACCACTTTAGGAATGCCGCCAGTAGGTATGCCTGCACTTTTTAGTAGGAAAGGAAGCAGGAAATAGGACAGAAAAAGCATCAGCACAAAGGGGATACTTCTCACTAGGGACAACCACACTTCTGATATTTCATAAAGAACAGGACACTTGGTGATGCGAATGATGGAAACCAGCGCACCGCTGACCATACACAACATCGCAGAGATCAGAATCACCTCAAAAGTAAACGGAACTGCAACCAGTAATTTAGAAAATACTTCGGTAAAATAAGATGCACTAAAGGTAAGCATATCTGACCTCTTTTCTTTCATAGTAGTGACTAGTGAAAACTCCTCAGTCACGAGTCTACCAGTCACCATTTCATACACAGTGACAAACCCACAATAGTGAAAAATTATATTGCAAAAGCACTTTCCCGACTCAACATGCGCCGCATGAATGCTCTGGTCTTTTCTTCTCGTGGATGAAGGAATATTTCTTTCGGTGCTCCTTCTTCTACCACTTCTCCGCCCATCATAAACAGGACTTTGGAAGAAATTTCTTTAGCAAAATTCATTTCATGGGTCACAATTACCATGGTGATTCCGCGAGAAGCAATATCTGAAATGGTATCCAATACTTCTCCCACCAGTTCTGGGTCCAGTGCGGAAGTCGGTTCATCGAAGAAAATCACTTCCGGTTTCGGTGCCAAGGCCCGGGCAATGCCGACACGCTGCTGCATCCCGCCAGACAGTTCCGCTGGATACATCTTGGCAAATCGATCCATATGCACCCGTTCCAGTTCTGTCATAGCGATTTCATAGGCGTCTTTCTTTTTCATCTTCTTGCCGTAAATCAATCCGGCCATGACATTTTCTACTACGGTTTTGTTCCGAAATAGATTGAACGATTGAAATACCATGGTGGATTTCTTGCGAAGTGCCGTCACATCACTGGAAGAAATATGAGAAAAATCAACCGATACATCACCAATCGATAAGGTTCCCGCATTGGGCACTTCCAAATAATTCAGGCAACGAAGAAGAGTTGTTTTCCCTGTTCCTGATGGTCCGAGAATGGATACTACATCTCCTTTTTGTGCCGAAAAGGAAACATGATGTAAAATTTCCTTATTTCCATAACTCTTTTTCAAACCATCCAGACGAATCAACGTATTCATAGAAAACAACTCCTTTTATTTTTGCCTTACACAACACAGTCTTTCAAAATTAGTCTTTCAGCAGTTTCATCAAATCTTCTTTGTAATATTTTTCAGAAATTTTAGCCAGCGTACCATCTTTGCGAAGTTCGCCTAAGGCTTCATTCAGTTCGGCTGCCAATTTATCTTCTTTCTTGTTCACCAGCAAATAGGTCTTATTGACTTTGACCGGTTCTTTCAGTGGTTCGATTTCAATACCCAGCTTTGCCGCATGATCCAGGATGCCCAAGTTGTTCGGATTGACAAAGGCATCAAACTGTCCGCTAGCCAAACCTTTCAGTTTTTCTGTCTGGGAGAAATTGGCCTGTACCGGAATTTCAGGAAGCGGATTGCCATGGGTATTGTTCCATTCGGTCATGATACGGAAAGCACCGCCATTCGGAGAGAACGGCACCAGCTTCAAGTGTGCATTGACTACGTCTTCCAAATTAGCATATTTGGAAGCTTCCCCTTTTCTCACATAAATCATCAAAGAAGAAGCACCAATGGGATTTTCCGGAAGGATGAACTGTTCCAACCGCTGTTTATTGCTGTAATAGCCACCGGCTGCCACTTTCGCTTCTCCCGATTCCATCATGACATCTACGGTTTCATCCGGTACGGCATCGATTTCCAACGTGTAATCCTTGAGCTTGGTATTCAATGCTTTCAGGATTTCGTATTCGTAGCCATGAAGTTCACCATTTTCATCTTTCCAGTTCAGCGGAGGTTCATTACTAGAAATCAAAGTTTTCACTGCGATTTTATTTCCTGCTGCCGCGCTGGAAGCTGCACTGGAAGACGCGGCTTTATCACTTCCGCATCCAGCAAAAAGGCCTGCTGTCAAAAGAGTTACCGCTGTAAGAACTGCTGCTTTTTTCCATGTCAATTTTGTCATAATGATTTCCACCTTTACTTTTTTCAAATAAAAAATCCCAAGAGAGCTTTCACTCTCTTGGGACGATACTCCGTGTTTCCACCCAAATTCATTTGCCAATCACTTGGCAAATCTCGGTAGGTACGAGGATGGCGATGTATAAGCATAGAGTCATTGTATCAAAATACGCTAGTGATTTAAGTTACTTAGGTTACTCAGGATTCTCAAGTTTCTCAGGTTCTCGAATGAGAAATATCACGCTAGCGTCAATTCTCTCGTTCGAGGAAACTGAGCATCCTGAGTAACCTGAGAAACTTGAGCGACCTTTTACGCTTAGCGAATGGTTTCCAACTGTCTCAATTCTTTACTGCACTATATCAAAAGATACTCCTGTACCTCTGCGCTATAACGGGCGTCTCCCGAACAGCCTACTTGTTATGTTTCAGCTCATTGGCTCTGAAATGCACTTCCATGTCCTATCCGTATCCGCTTTCACTGTCCGGACTCGCTTTACCGTCTTCCGATCATGTACTCTTTTCTTCCTCGCCTGTGACGTTTCTTTTTACTTGTCTTTCAAATAGTATTCTTACCGCTTCAATCAACGGTGACTGGTGACCAAGAATTACTTCTATTTCCCTTCCCAGTCACGAGTCACCAGTCTACCAGTCACTATTTCTTATAAAACTGACGAAATGCTGGAGAGGAAATGCCGATGAAAAGCAGGCAGCTGGCAACGCCCCATTTCAAATCATCCAGTTCTTTTGCAATCAGCTTACCCATCTTTGTCATCCTCTCTTTTAGAAAATCAAAAAGCTCTCGCCCCATAAGGGACGAGAGCTTTAGCTTCGTGTTTCCACCCAAATTCATATACCTGTCACCAAGTATACCTTTAAAGGTTCTAACAAACCTCTAGCTCTGTATCGGGAGCTCCCGGAAGACCTACTATCGTTTCAGCCTTACATGCTCAGAAATGCACTTCATCACCCTATCCGTGTCCGCTCTCACTGCCCGGACTCGCTTTACCGTTTTCCGATTGACTACTCTTTTCTTCATAGCACTTATCGATGTGAATAAGATAGCACATGAAAAACAACTTGTCAAATGATTTTTATCAAAATGGTAAAAAATTTCCTTTGGTGACACAAAATTTTCCTTACCATCCGAATTGATAAGACAAGACGTCATCGGACAGACGGCCCTCTTCCAACTCAGCTAGCGCTTGATGAAGAATCTCAAAAGCTTTTTCCAAATGGGCTGTAGAAATATTCAATGGCGGCTGGATACGAAGGATATGACCGCCCAAAGTAATCACCACCAGTCCCAATTCAAAACTGCGGAAGCATACCTTAAACGCCCCTTGCGGATCCGCTACCGGTTGTCCCTTGTCATCGGGTTTGACGATACCGATTCCATAGGACATACCTATGCCTCTATAGAATCCTACAGTCTTTGGATGCTGTTCTTTGAGCCACTGCATCAGCTCTTGCAGTTTTTGGCTATTGGCCCGTAACTGGTTCTGAAAGGCTTCGCTTTCATACACATCAAACGCTGCATTTCCTGCCGCGCAAGCCAATGCATTGCCGGCCAAAGTAAATATATGAGCCGGAGCCGGAAGGCTGTCCATAATCTCTGCCCGCGCCATAAAAGCACCTAAAGTCAAACCCGCCCCAATGGATTTTCCCATAATAATGCCATCGGGAACCACATCGGGATAATTTTCAATGCCCCAAAAACGGCCGGTGCGCCAAAAGCCTTGCTGCACTTCTTCTGAAATAAATAGAATCCCATAGGTTTGGCAAACTTCATAAAGCTGTTTCATAAACAGAGGATGGGCAGGCAGCATCCCGCCGTCCCCTTGAATCGGTTCTATGATGAAGGCTGCCACTTCTTTGGCTGGCAAATAGGTGGAAAAGGCGTCTTTGATTTGCCGAATTCCTTCCTGCTGCACCACTTCATCGGAGGCATCGACGCCATAAAAAGGAAAATGATATATATCCGGAAGAAATGGGCCGATTTTTTCTCTCATTTTGAACGTACAGGAAGAGAGTGAACTAGCGCCGTAGGTATTTCCATGGTATCCATTGATGAACGTGATAATTTTTGAACGACCGGTGTAGGCTCTGGAAAATTTAATGGCCGCATCATTGCCATCGGAACCGCAATTCCCAAAAACGATTTTGGCTTTTCCCTTACCAGGAAATACGGACGTCAGTTTTTCTGCATAGCGAATCATAGGCTCATTGTAGGTATACACCGAAGTGTACTGGGTGCATTTCTGTAACTGCGCTTGAATGGCCGCGGTAATCACCGGATGGGAACTGCCCAAATTTAAAGAAGAAGCACTGGATAGAAAATCAATATATTCGTTTCCATCTGCATCTTGCAGCAGTTCCCCTTTCCCCCGTTCTACCACCAGTGGATAATAAGACAGCCGTTGACAAGGAGCCACCACTTGATGATCCCGATCGACGAGACGCTGACTTTTTGTTAGATTCTTTGCTATTTGATAGGCCATCATAGCCTCCCATCATCATTTTAAGAAAATTGGTGACTTACCACTGACAAAAGGCAGTCATAAGTCACCAAGTATCATTTCTGTATCTAAATTAGCGGATGCTCGAACGTTCATACATCCGATATTTATAACCCCTTTGTCTAATTGGTTTAAGGTTTACTTTCCGAGTTCATTATTCACAAATGGCAAGTCATGAAAGAATCATGGGTTTAAGGTTTAAATGCAGAACCACAACCCCTAAACCTTAAACCCTCAATCATAGAAATTAGTGAATTTGACTGAAGTGAATTTACTACCATTACACCCTTACAATGTCGGCGTATCTTCCAATCCATCGAAATACTGGAAGGACTGGTCAGCTAAGGATTTGGCGTCCACATCATGGACGATGCCAATTTCATTGAGTTGGGTAGCCGCCCGTTCTATAGCTGCATAGCCGCCTTTGACGGACGGAATAAAGTTATAGGACTTCAACAATTCTGCATTCTGTGCCACATCGCCGGCTACATAATTCTTATCATGCAGCATCTGCGCCACTTCTTCTGGATGCTTGGATACATAGAGAGCGCCTTTCATCAACGCACGGGTGTAGCCTTTTGCCAAATCCGGATGCTCGCTGACGAACTTGGATGTCAAAATAGCAGAGCAGCAATATTCATCCTTAAATTCAGGAGAAGAAGCAGTATCCAGCACGGATGTAAATCCGTATTCTTTCATGGCAATAGCCCCTACTGGATCAGTCATAGCGATGGCATCCACCTGTCCAGATTTCAAAGCCTGGGGCAAACTATTTCTTTCTACCACTACAAATTCGACTTCCATGTTGTCCGGGGTAACTCCGATACCATCGGTATGGAGAGCACGCTGAGCAATGACAGTGGCCGTATCAGCCAAACCGGACACGCCGATCTTTTTTCCTTTCAAGCCTTTGACATCCGTAATTCCCGTATCAGGACGGGTGACGATACGAACGCAGCCGGTATGCAAACCAGCGGTCAGTTTCACCGGCAGTCCATTCTGCAGCGGCTGAATAATCTTGGAAACCAAGGTCTGCATCCCATCGACTTTTTCTCCGCCCAGGGCTTCTGTTTCACTGGCGCCATTGACATTGATCATTTCCGGATGAATGCCTTCTTCCTGGAAGAAACCTTTTTCATAAGCTACCAAAGTGGACGCTTCGCACAATGAAGGAGAATAGGCCACTTTCATATTTGTTTTTTCTGCAGAAGAAGAAGCAGCAGCCTTCTGTCCACTCTGCGCGGTCGTATCGCTCCCGCATCCAGCAAGTCCAATCGCAGCAGATAATGCCAAAGCAACAGCCAATGTTTTACTTAATTTTAACAAAGAAATACGCCTCTTTCTGTTTTAGCAATATAGGGTGATCCTGTATTGCAGATAAATAAAATATACGATGATTTCTGCTGGCATAAAGTTACTCAGGTAGCTCAGGTTACTCAAGTGACTCAGGTTCCTCGAACGAGATGCTTACGCTATGTATAGACTAGCGTGTGTCTACTCATTCGACAAGCCTGAGAAACCTGAGCAACTTGAGTAACCTGAAACTTCTAGGCGAATCACACCAGCTCACTCAAATCCAAAACGAAATATCAATTATTTCCCTGGTGCATCGGGCATGCCGTCAAAGAAAACATATTCGGCATCGGCAAATCCTTTCGGATCGGTCTGATCAACCAGGCCAATTTCACCCAAATCTTTGACGGAGGCTTTGATGGCATCATAGCCGCCCTGTACGGATGGGCTATAGTTATAGGATTTCAGCAGTTCTACGAAATCTTCTGGTTTGCCGTTGAAATATTTCTTTTCTACCAAAAGTTTAGCCGTTTCTTCCGGATGTTCTTTGACGTATACGCAGCCTTTCTGAACCGCTTCGGTCAGCGCTCTAGCAGCCGCTTTGTTTTCGTTAATGAATTTATCGGAAATAACCAGGGCGCAGCAGTATTCTGTATCCCAGCCCTTGGTGGTGGCTGTATCTAAGACAGCTTTGAAGCCGTATTCTTTTTGGGCGATGTAGCCCACTGGATCGGTCATAGCGATGGCATCCACCTGACCCGATTTCAACGCTTCTGGCAAGCTATTTCTTTCGACAACCACAAATTCCACTTCCATGTTGCCTGGAGTCACACCGACACCGGCCAATTTCAAAGCACGCTGGAGAACCACGGCGCCAGTATCGGCCAAGCCAGCAACGCCAATTTTCTTTCCTTTCAAATCCTTCACGTCATTGATGCCAGAGTCTGGACGGACCACGGTACGTACGCAACCGAAGTGGGTTCCTGTGGTGGCTTTGACCGGAAGGCCATTCTGCCACGGATGAATGGTTTTGGTAATCAAGGTCTGCATGGTATCAATCTGTCCGGAGCCAATGGATTCATTGGCATGAGCCCCATCGATTTTGACCATTTCCGCATCCAATCCAGCTTCTTTGTAGAATCCTTTTTCATAGGCCATAATGAGTGGTGCCTGGCAGAGAGACGGCGGGTAGCCCACTTTCACTTTTACATTTTCTACCTTCTGCTGTGTAGCAGCTGAAGAAGCCACGTTACTGGGTTTCGTATCACTTCCGCAGCCGGCCACACCGAGGGCAGATACCAAGGCCAACACAGCAACCGCAACTTTCAATTTCTTAGAAATATACATGGGATGATTCTCCTTTCTGACTTGGATGTTTTATTTCATTACTCGATTGTCATATGATGAGCATAAGTGCAATATACGATAGCGTAAAGGTTCTTAGGTTGCTCAGGGTTCTCAAGTTTCTCAGGTTTCTCGAATGAGATGCTACCGTTTAGTCTCTCATTCGAGGAACCTAAGAACCCTTAGAACTTTGAGAACCCTGTACCTCCAGCGGAAGCATGACTACTCACGCAGAACATGCTGTTCTTCTCTCACTGGCAGCAATCATGGGACGTGGCCTTTACCGCATCAGCGTAAGACATTGAAGTGGATGCGATTTGGTTGGTGGCGTATACCTGATAGGCCAGTCCTAAACTAGACGCAAGCAGAAGAAATAGCGCTACGATCGCTGCATTGATAGACCGTTTAATCTTTTCCATATAAACCTCCTATTACCCTACATGGCGATCTTCTTGGAGAGAGGGCTGCTCGCCATAGTGCAGGGCCTCCAAAATTTCTGTTTTATAGGCATTAAATGCCACAGATTCTCTATCGATAGGTTCCTGTAACTGAATGGGTATTTCCTTAATAATTCGCCCTGGATGAGAGGACAGCACCACCACTTTCTGGGCCATATAAATAGCTTCTTCGATATCGTGGGTAACCATAATCATGGTGGTATGACTTTCTTCCCACACTCGATGGATTTCATCTTGCATGGTCATTCGGGTAAATGCATCCAGTGCTCCCAACGGTTCATCCAAAAGTAAAATTTTCGGGCGACCAATCAAGGCCCTTGCCAGAGAAGCGCGCTGTTGCATGCCGCCGGACACCTGGTAAGGATAATGGTCTGCATACCCGTCAAGGCCCACTTTGTGAATGATTTTATCCACATTGTCTTTCAAATCGGGATAGACCCCTTGGGCTTTCAACCCAAAGGCGATGTTGTCATAAATGGTGAGCCAAGGAAATAGCACATGGTCCTGAAACATGAACCCTCGATCCACGCCGGGGCCTTTGACTTCCTTGCCATCTACCTGAACCGTTCCTTCATCGGGGAAAAGAAATCCTGAAATCATGCGAAGCAAGGTGGATTTCCCACATCCCGAAGGACCGATGATGGAAACGAACGAGCCTGGTTCTATATGAAGAGATACATCCGCTAAAATCTGTATTTTTCCTTGTTGAGATTTCTGGTCCGGAAACCCTTTAGAAATATGCTCAATAGAAATTATTCCTTTTGCTACCATTTGATGACTCCTTTCTGCCAAGCCAGTATGTGATTTCTTAATTTAAACATCAATTCCATAAACAGGCAGAAGCTGCCAGCGATGAGAATCAATCCGGTATACACATTGGCATAGGCCATCATTTCCTTCTGCCAATTCACATACCAGCCCAAACCATATTTAGCGCCCATCATTTCTGCGGTGACCAGTACGATGAAGCTCATGCACGTGCCGGTAAAGACGCCCATGAAAATGTCTGGCATAGCCGCCGGAATGGCGACGCGGAAAATTTGGTCCCAGTGGCTTGCCCCTAAGGTTTCTGCCACTTCAAAGTAAGATTTATTAACATTCCGAATTCCTGCCAACGTCAAGGAAGCGGTAGGGAACCAAATGGAGAGGAAAATCAGAAATACGCTGCCGGTGTACATGGAAGGGAAAATCACTAGTGCAATCGGAATCCAAGCGACCGGCGGAATTGGTCCTAAGGCTTTGATGAATGGCCAAATCCAATAATCAGCTTTCTTAGAAAATCCCAGCCAAGCACCAGTGGCAATCCCAATGGATACCCCCAAAATCCAGCTGATGGCTAAGAGTGAATAGGAATATACAATACAAGAAATCAGAAGATTGAAATCTTTCACAAACACTTGCAAAATGCGATCCGGTGCCGGAAAGTAAATCACTGGCAGCAATGCCAATTTCGCTGTCACAAGATTGAAAACATCCAGGAGCTGAAAAACCATTCCATAGAAAGGAGCCCCATAAACAATTCGCTTTTGCAAATTATCTGAAAAGAAGGACGCCGCCACGATTCCTACGTAGAGAACCAGACAGATTCCTAAGAAATATAATAGGTACGGATGGGCCGGAAGCATCTGCTTCGGACTGCGTTTCACCAGTAGATCCACCGCGGCTGTCACCAGAATGGACACAATGGGGAGCGACAATAAAACAACTTTTTTTAAGGATAAAGAAATATTGGTTTTCTTAGTTTCTTCCTGCGGAATCACAGTGCCCGCAGCAATGGCACGACTATTCATAAAAATCCTCCTTTTCCATAAAATAAAAAAAATCCCAAGAGAGCTTTCACTCTCTTGGGACGATAGACCGTGTTTCCACCCAAATTCATCTGCCAATCACTTGGCAAATCTTGGGAGGTACAGGGATGGGCATTTTTGAGGCAGTTAGTAAAAATACGCTAGTGATTCAAGGTTCTTAGGGTTCTGATGGTTCTTAGGGTTCTTGAACGAGAGAATAAACGCTAGCGTTACCTTTCTCATTCGAGAACCATGAGAACCTTCAGAACCTTTAGAACCCTAAGAACCTTTTTGGCTTAGCGAATAATTGCTAATGGTCTCAATTCTTTACTGCACTATATCAAAAGATACTCCTGTACCTCTGCGCTATAACGGGCGTCTCCCGAACAGCCTACTTGTTATGTTTCAGCTCATTGGCTCTGAAATGCACTTCCATGTCCTATCCGCATCCGCTTTCACTGTCCGGACTCTCTATGGCGGCTTCAAATCATGTACTCTTTTCTTCCTTGCCTGTGACGTTTCTTTTTACTTGTCTTTCAAATAGTATTCTTACCGCTTCAATCAACGGTGACTGGTGACTAGTGACTGGTGACTAGGAAAAATTTGCATGGCTTTCCAGTCACGAGTCACCAGTCTACCAGTCACTACTTTTTGTAAAACTGGTGAAAGGCTGGAGAGGAGATACCGATGAAAAGCAGGCAGCTGGCAACGCCCCATTTCAGTTCGTTCAGTTCTTTTGCAATCAGCTTACCCATCTTTGTCATCCTCTCTTTTAGAAAATCAAAAAGCTCCCGTCCCATAAGGGACGAGAGCCATAGCTTCGTGTTTCCACCCAATTTCATATACCTGTCACCAAGTATACCTTTACAGGTTCTAACAAACCCTGACTCTGTATCGGGAGCTCCCGGGAAGGCCTACTACAGTTTCAACCTGCCAAACTCAGAAATGCACTTCAGCATCTTATCCATGCCTGCTCTCACTGTCCAGGCTCGCTTTACTGTCATCAGCGTGCTTACTCTTTTCTTCATCGTTTCGTTGTGAGTACTTTACCACCATTTGAAATTTGTGTCAAGAGATTTTTTTGTATTTTTTTGCGAAGTGGTGACTGGTGACTCGTGACTGGGGACTGGTAGCTAGTAACTAGGCCCTAGAAATTAGGAATTATAACTCTGATGAATTTCGTCATTTCGACCGACGGGATTTGTGCGGGATGATTCAATCGTGCAGTCCGGTACTATGTTAGAC
>DBLC01000130.1:0-8296 GCA_002297935.1 Dialister sp. UBA734 | reverse complement strand
AAGTGGAGAAATCTCAAACCTCCAGCGGAATTCCATCCAGCTGAATAGAGCCGTAATGGAATACTTCAGCTAGTACATTTTCCGCTACTGCTTTAAGATTTCTCCACTTTTGTTCAACATAGTAGTGGACTACTCTACAGAGTCATCAAGCACAAATCCCATCGGTCGAAATGACGGGAACGGCCAGAGTCATATATTTTCTACCCCCCAGGGCCTAGCTACCACTCCCCATCTACTAGCCCCCAGTCACTAGTCACTAGTCACTAGTCACGAGTCACCAGTCACCTATCATTCCCGATATTCCACCGCAAAGTGTCGATCTTCTTTTCTCGGCTTATCAGCAATCGGACTGTGTCCTACCGCTACGGCCAACAAAGGATAGGTGCCTTCTGGCAGATCCAAGGCTTTGATGTAGTCGGCATCGTGGCCCAGGTGATGAATGAAGCCGAAGAGCACCACAGAGCCCAAACCCAATTCGGTGGCTTTGAGATGAATGTGTTCCGCAATGATGCCGGCGTCGAAGCCTTTCAGATGGTCAAAAGCTTCTTTGGTTTCGCAAATCAAAAGTAGCAGCGGTGCTTCAAAAAACATATGGGGTCTTCCCAGTTTTTCCGTTGCTTCTTCATCAATTTTCTTCAGAAGTTCTGGGTTGGTTACAGCGACCAATTCATAACCAGCATCGTTGTGCTTTCCCACCGATGCAGTCTGTGCTGCATGGAGCAGGGCTTCGATGTCTTCTTTAGATACCGGTTCTTTGGTGTAAGAACGAACGGATTTACGAAGAACTAATACTGTATCGAATTCCATGATGATACTCCTTTCTTTGCTTTAGGTAGCTGGTGACTAGTGACTGGTGACTGGAAATAAAAATTTTCCGCCCCAGTCACTAGTCACCAGTCACGAGTCACCAATCTCATTCAAACCGCAATACTTTCAATCTCGGTGTCATGCGGCGGATGCGTTTCGGAATCGGCGTGTGACCTACGGCGACGCTCATGATGGGCTGATAACCTTCTGGCAAATGAAGTGCCCGGCAGTAAGCACCGTAGCCCGGCTGATGTTCAAAGTTTCTAAGGAAACTGTATACACACAGGGAACCTAAGCCCAAGTCAGTGGCAGCCAGATGGATGTGTTCTGCCATGATACCTGCATTGAGTTTCGCTGTGTCATTTTCTGCGTCCGGGCTGCGGAGAATCAGAAACAGTGCTGGTGCACCATAGATGGGATCTCCCTGCCCGGACAGTTCCTGATTTTCTTTCGCCAGCATGGCCAGGATGTCCGGATTGGTAATAACCGCAATGGCGTAGTTTTTATAATCGAAGTGTCCAATCGGCGAGCGCTGGGCTGCTTCGAGAAGTTTTTCTATTTCTTCTTCCGTGAGCGGTGTTTTTTCATAACGACGAACCGACACACGGGTGGATAGTACGTCAAAAAAATCCATATTCAATTCCTCCTTTGGATATGTGGGTAGAAAAGTAAGCAGTTGGCAGTTAACGGATAAGAACGGGTATCACCATATCCAATTGTCGTACCGTTGGTATTTTATCCCGCTTGCACTGCCCATCTTCGCTACGCTCGAAATGGCGTCTCACTATATCCCTGCGTCGCTTCGCTCCTAGCGATATAGTTCGCTTGCTCACCTCAGCCTTCGGCAGCTCCCCCGGCAGGGGAGCCAAGACGCTGGAGAAATAATCGATAGACGACATATTTCTCTTTATCTCTAAAGGGGATAACACTCTCTACTATGTTCAGGATATTAGAAAGAATACTAGTGGCATAACCTTTTTAACCCGTATAACCCTTTATAACCTTTCCCCTTATGCTTTACATGAAAAGTGAAAGTAGCGGACTCGGAGTAAAACCAAACCTACCGTCCCTTATTGGCCGCTGGCACGGCCGGGTCGGCTTCGCCGTGGATCACTCTAAGGGGCAGGCTCATGTGGAGTTCTTTTTCTGCAATCTGCTGAATACGGACCGGGGCATCCAGTTTCGATACTTCCAGGCGCATCACGTCGTTTTCTTTGGCCATGGTCATCACTTCGCTCCGAAGGTTTTGCATGGCGTATTCTTTTTGTACATTGATGCCATTGAAAAGGACCAGCAAAAATACCGGTGCCAATATGAGGGCAATGGCCCACAGGACCTGATGAAAAATTCGGCCTGACAGCGCGGCATCCCGATCGACTTCGTACGATGAGGATACTGTCATATGCTCAGGTATAGACGTTACATAGTTCATTGTTTGGATATTTTGCGATACCATGAATCATCTCTCCCCTATTACTCAATGGGTAGTGCGAAATGCGTAATGCGTAGTGTTGGTAGCGGCGCACAATTCATAAAGCGCCGCCAAATTATATCATCTGGGTGACTCGTGACTAGTGACTGGTGACTAGGAAATACAATTCCACTGGTCTGCCGGTCAACAATAAAAAAGGGGATTGGGGCGCCCTATAAATTTGATGCGCCCCTTCCAGCATTACGCACTACGCACTTCGCATTACGCACTCTACAACCTTTATCCGTTGGTGATCAACATTACACTCGCTCCACGACCCGCAGCACCGCGCTTCTGGCTCTGGGGTTTTCTTCCAGTTCTTTCGCGCTGGGCTTGATGGCCTTGCCTACGGATTTCACCAACCGGTGGTGGTGGCACACGCAGACTGGCAGTTCCGGCGGGCAGATGCATTCTCGTTCCATGTCCCGGAAGGTGTTTTTGATAATCCGATCTTCCAAAGACTGGAAGGTGATGACCCCCAGCCGTCCGCCGGGATTCAGGTGAGACACGCAGGCTTCCATGGTGTCTTTCAGAATCCCCAGTTCGTTATTCACTTCGATGCGGATGGCCTGGAAGGTCCGTTTCGCCGGGTGCGGTCCATTTCTTCTGGCATGGGCCGGGATGGCCGCTTTGATGACGGACACCAGGTCGTCGGTGGTTTCGATGGGCTTTTCTTCTCGGAATTTGCAAATAAATTGGGCAATTCGCTTGGACCAACGTTCTTCCCCGTAGTCCCAGATGATTTTCGCCAATTCCGCTTCGTCGTAGTTGTTCACGATTTCATAAGCGGTGAGCGGATTTCTCTGGTCCATTCGCATGTCCAAACGGCCGTTGTTCATATAAGAAAATCCCCGGCTCCCATCGTCCAGCTGGTGGGACGAAACGCCCAGGTCGAAAATGAATCCGTCCACCTTGGGTATTTCCAAGTTCGTCAAAATGGTATGGATGTGGGAGAAATTGTCCCGCACCATCTGGTGACGGCAAGGGGCATTTGCCAGCCGCTTCGACGCCGCCTCGATGGCTTCCTCGTCCTGGTCCACGCCGATGAGCAGCGCGTCAGGCGCCAATTTCTCCGACAGGGCCAGAGAATGTCCCCCGCCCCCTAAGGTACAATCCACATAGATTCCATGAGGATTGGTCAAAATATGGTCAATCATTTCTCCTAAGAGAACCGTAGTGTGTTGAAATTCCATGTTGACTCCTCTTTTGTGAAATATTTAAAACGCCAGTGCTTCACTACCGCCGTTTCCGCTTTCCTCAATGCGTAGTGCGAAGTGCGTAGTGCGTAGTGGTGGTGGCGGCGCACAAAGTAAGAAGCGCCGCAAAATTATATATGATGCTATAACACACTTAGAATCCCCTTCCTCTGGAAGGGGGTAACCGCTATATCATATACCGTAAGAGACTAAAGGCATTTCATAACCTTATATAACCTTTATAACCTTGATGGTAGCGACTTATATAATCATGTTTAAGAGAAAGAAATCTGCAGAATCATAACCTTTATAAGATGGGGTATTGGGGCGCCCTATGAATTTGATGCGCCCCTTCCACCATTACGCACTTCGCACTGCGCATTATGCGTTATTTCAAAAGCCCAGGTCCATCGGCAGCTCCAAGGTGTCTGCAATGGACGCGATGTCTTCGTTTTCTTCATCCTGTTTCAAAAGGTCCGGATCCCATATTTCTATGGTGGCGCCGGTACCGATGATGCGGGCTTCTTTCTTGAGGCACGCAGACTCCCGCAGGTGGGCCGGAATGAGAATACGTCCCTGGCGGTCACATTCCATTTCCGTCCCCCGGCCAATCAGGTGGCGCATGATTTTTCGCACATTCCGATTGGTGAATGGCAGCTTCTGCAATTTCGCAATCAATACATCCCACCGCTCTTTCGGGTAGATGCAAAGACACGTATCGAGCCCGGGAGCCAGCACGAAATGACTTCCCAGCTCTTCTCTGAATTTGGCAGGAAGGATCATGCGGCCTTTGGCGTCTATGGTATGCGTGTATTCATTCATAAACATAATCCTTCCACCTCCTCCACATTTACCCACATTCTACCACATTCCCCCACCAAGTGACAATAATTTTTTTGAAAATTCCATTTTTGCCTCTGCTGCCCGATAGTGTGATTTTCTTCGGTAGCGTCGATGTTTTTTCTCTTGGAATGGAAATATAGGAAATAGGTGGTACCGGGTGGTGGCGGGAAATAAAAAATCCCTATTCCCCACTTTGGGTGGGAATAGGGATTAGGGTAAATAAGTTTACACCTTATATAGTGCCCCCTTTGGGGGAAAGGTGGTAGGCTTGCCTACCAAAGGGGGCAGCTCTAGCGGGATGAAATACTATGTTTCTCTCTTCGTGCTCGGTGCTGCCCGCTCCTAGCGGTAAATGGGAGTCACTAGTCATTTTTACCGGTAAGGTGGATGGCACCGGGTCCTTTTGATATGTTCATAGCAAAGTATACCGCCTGCGCTGCCCCCTCTGCCTTCGGCATCTCCCCCGACGGGGGCGATAAGCGCAATGATACCGCTAGCATTCTTTTCTTTTTGCTGGCGTATTCCTCTCTATCAGTCATCCTGAGCCGCCCGTAGGGTGAAAGTCGAAGGATCTTTGTGTTATTCCTAAAAGCACATTGTTTGAATATCGGTCTGAAATGAGACTTCCCGTTTTAGTATGTTCTCTACTGACTTTCTTTCCGCTTATCCGTTAGCAGCACATTCGAGGAACCTCCAGAACCCTTAGAACCTTCAGAACCGTTTTACATAAAACCGCTAGGAGCGGGCAGCACTGAGTCCTCTTGATATGTTCATTGCGAAGTATACCGCTACTGCCTCCCCCTCAGCCTTCGGCAGCTCGAGGGCAGGGGAGCCAAGTCGCTAGAGAAGTATTCGATAGACGACATGTTTTCCTTTACCGCAAAAGGGATACCTCCACTACGTCAAGATATTTGAAAATGCTGGTGGCATAACCTTTTTAACCCTTATAACCTTTATAACCTTTTTCTATATGCTTTACATGCAAAGTGAAAGTCACGACTACGGCGCTTATCCTAATCCTAGGGCCTAGCTACCAATCCCTAGCTACTAAATAAACCACGCAAAAAGCCGCCAAGGGGTAGAATCCTATTTCTACCTCTTGACGGCTTATACCAGTCACGAGTCACCAGCAACCAACACATCAGTACAACGCAGCGTTGGCGATGACCAGTCTCTGCACCTGGTTGGTGCCTTCGTAAATCTGCATGATTTTCGCGTCACGCATGTATTTTTCATTCGGATTTTCACGGGAATACCCATTGCCGCCCATGACCTGCACGGCGGTGGTGGTGACTTCCATGGCCACGTCGGAAGCGAAGCACTTGGACATGGCGGAGAACATGGATGCCTGTTTGTCGCCGTGCATCTGCAGCCAGCAAGCCTTGTACACCAGAGCGCGGGCCGCTTCGGTCTTGGTGACCATGTTGGCAATCATTTCCTGCACCATTTCAAAGGACGCAATCTTCTGGCCGAACTGTTTTCTCTGGTGGGCGTAGTGGATGGCGTTTTCCAAAGCCGCCTGGGCGATGCCTACGGAAATAGCCCCCACCACCGGACGGGAGGTTTCCAGGGTCTGCATGGCGATGCGGAAGCCCATGCCTTCTCGGCCGATTCTGGCGCTGGCCGGTACGAAGCAGTCGTCAAAAATGATTTCCGACGTAGCAGAGGCGCGGATGCCCATTTTGTCTTCTTCTTTGCCGATGGAAATACCGGGCGTATTTCTATCCACGGTAAATACGGTGAGACCGCGGATGCCACCGGATTCACGGGTGTTCGCAAACAGGGTAATCTTGTCGCAAATCGGCGCATTGGTGATGAAGCACTTGGTGCCATTCAGCACGTAGCCACCGTCCACCTTCTTGGCCCGGCAAGACACGGCCCCCGCATCGGAGCCAGCGCCTGGTTCGGTCAGGGCAAAACAGGAAATACCGCCGGCATTAAGGCAGTCGAAATACTCCTTCTTCTGTTCGTCGGTGCCGCCGATGAGAATCGGGAAAGACGCCAGCGAATTGGCCGCACACACCGTGGCCACACCAGCGCAGCCTTTGGCCAGTTCTTCGCTGATCATAGCGCCGGTCAAAAGGTCCAGCCCGGCACCGCCATATTCCTTCGGCACTGCCAGTTGGGTCATGCCGGACTGTTTCAAAATGTGAAGCAAGTCCTCGTCCATGACGCCGCTTTTGTCAATATCCAACGCTCTGGGCGCAATTTCTTTCTGTGCAATTTCACGAGCCAGGTTCACCAATTCCTGTTGTTTCGCATCTAAACTAAAATCCATGGTCTCCTCCATCAATGAAAAGATAGTCTTTCGATAAACATAATCTTTTTCTATTATAGCAGAAATGGTGGCGATGTGATAGAGCTCTATTGGTGGGATTTAAGGTTCTGTTGGTGGGATAATGGCTTGTGACTTTTGGTAGTTATACCGCTGTCATAGGGTTCTGTGGGAGCGATGATAGTTTGTGGCTTTTGAGTAGTTATATCGCTGTCTTAAGGTTCTGTTGGTGCCATGACGGTTTGTGGCTTTTGGCAGTTACACCGCTGTCTTAAGGTTCTGTTGGAACGATGATGGTTTGTGGCTTTTGGTAGTTATACCGCTGTCAGAAGGTTCTGACGCTATCGATGATTACGATAATTAGAACCTTTTGACAGCGGACAAGTCAAGATGAATTACCTCTGAAAACGTCACACACAGAACCTTACAATACAGGAGAGCGTGAGATGTACGCTCCACACCACTCACCGCTACAGAACCCTTTGACAGCGGACAAGCCGATATGAATTACCTTCGGAAACGCCACCTACAGAACCTTTGCATACAGGAAACGGTGAGATGTATACTCCACATGCTCCACCGCTACAGAACCTCATTGCATTTAAGCCGCTACTGTCTCACCCCGTTCCCAGTCAGTGATCCCCCTCGCAATCGCCCTTGCGATGGCGGCTTTCTGGTGCATGAGAAGATTCACATCGTCTTCATTGGAAATAAAGGCAATTTCCACCAGCACTGCCGGCATGGTGGTGCCCCGAAGGACGGCCAGGCCCGGACGTTCTTTGATGCCCCGGTCCAGGGTCCCCAGGGAGTCTACCAACTGCCGCTGGATACAGGAAGCCGCTTTTTCCGCCTTGCCGCCGGACCCATAAATCAATGTTTCCGTGCCATGAGCCAACCGATTTTCTGCGCTATTGCAATGGAGGGACACGAAGAGATCGGCGCCGCTGCCATTGGCGGTCTGCACCACCGGATAATACTTGGGATTTTCGCCCAACAGATTATCCGACTGCAGCATTTCTACTTGCACATAGGCCGCTTCCAGGTAGAATCGCAAGAGCACGGCGATGTCATGGACAATCTGTGCTTCGCAAACGTGATATTTCTCATTGACCGCCCCACTGTCGACACCGATGTGGTGGCCGGGGTTGATGAATATTTTCATACGTGTATCCTCCTTTTGGTTTTACATACCGATTACTTATAGTGAGGAGTTAGGAATGAGGAGTGAGGAGTGGTGGAAGTTTTTCCGTTACAGTTTGAGTAACATTGGTAATTCACACCGCTGGTGATGCCCCCTCTTGTATTCTCCCCCAAAGGGGGAGATAAATGTGGAGTAAACTTATTTACCCACAACTCATATAGGGCCCCAATACCCCTTTTTATAAGGGAAATAGGCAATCGTTCCTGCTGTGTCACAGCTGCTAGCTGCTAGCTGTTAGCTACTGGCTGCTAGCCGGCTAGTAGCTAGCAGCTAATAGCTATGACACTGGCGGAATCAAAAATGCTACCCAAAGATCCCCTTCCTTTGGAAGGGGACAGGACGTAAGCGCAGCGAAACGTCCCAGGGGATAGCCCGCACTGGCGGGATAATTCACCAGTGTCACTATTCATCTTGGCGTCTTTGCTAGCGTTTTTCCGTAAGTACTAGACGCCTATATGTCCACTTGCCACTTATCATTTACATCGCTAGTGCGAGCTATCCCC
>DBLC01000174.1:4399-5062 GCA_002297935.1 Dialister sp. UBA734 | reverse complement strand
CATTTCATGCTCTTTTTATTATTGCCGCAATGCTTCAATCGCCGCTTTTCTATCAGGCTTCCCAAACACAGAAGAACCAGCCACGAAAATAGTGACTCCTGCATCTTTCAATGCTTTCACGTTGTCTTTATTGACGCCGCCATCCACTTCGATATCTAGGTCCTCTCTGCCAGCAGCGTTTGCCATGGCCCGGAGGCGGCGAATCTTATCTAAGGAGTAGGAAATGAATTTCTGGCCCCCGAAGCCTGGGTTCACAGACATGATAAGAACAAAGTCCAGGATGGGAAGCAATTCTTCTACCATAGAAAGCGGTGTGCCTGGATTCAATGCGATGCCGGCTTTCATTCCTTTTTCTTGGATGGCATGAACCAGCCGATCGTGATGAACGGCTGCTTCCGCATGGAAGGAAACCATATCGGCACCTGCTTTTGCCAAGTCGTCGAAGTACATTTCCGGATGCTCTGTCATGAGATGCACATCAAAGGTGAGTTTGGTGCATGGGCGAAGAGCTTTGATAATAGGCGCCCCAAAGGTGAGGTTCGGCACGAAGTGACCGTCCATCACATCCAGATGCACCAAGTCGGCTCCGCCTTGTTCAATATCTTTTAATTCGCTGTCAAGCCGTGCAAAATCAGCTGACAAAAGAGAAGGTGCAATTTTCAT
>DBLC01000174.1:0-4273 GCA_002297935.1 Dialister sp. UBA734 | reverse complement strand
GGTTCTGAAGGTTCTGAAGGTTTCTCGAACGAGCCGATGAACGGTAGCGTTATCATCTCGTTTGAAGACCCTTAAGAACCCTTTGTCCCCTTAGAACCTTCAGCACCTTATGTTCGCTAGCAGAATCATATCTACCAACGCCAATCCGTTACTTAATGCCCCCTTCTAGTAAAGGAGGCCTATTTCCCTAGGGCCTAGCTACTAATCCCTAATCCCTAAATTTACCACTTATTGTGAATATTCTTTATTTCTTCTCTCATTTCCAAGTAGGATTCATAGCGACGTTTCTCTATGTTTCCTGCTTCTACGGCCTGCCGAATGGCGCAGTCCGGTTCTTTGTCGTGCTGGCAGTTATGGAAGCGGCACTGACCCAGGTAGGGACGAAATTCGCGGAACAGGTAGGCCACATTTTCCAAGGAAACGTTTTCCATATCCAGCAATGTATAGCCAGGGGTATCCATGAGAAGATATCCTTTTTCTGTCTGTACCAATTCGGCGTGCCTGGTGGTCGTGCGTCCCCGGCCGGTTTGTTTCGATACAGCGCCGCTGATAAAGTGAGATCGCTGCAAGAAGTGATTCAAAAGGCTGGATTTTCCTGCCCCTGAGGGACCGGAAAAAGAAATGATGGGGCCTCGGAATGCGGCTTCCAATTCCTCCAGTCCTTCGCCAGTTTCCACAGACGTGACGATACAAGGATAGCCTGCTTTCTCATAGTAGGATTTCACTTGCCGGGCCTCTTCTTCTGCCAAGTCGCACTTGTTAATCACAAGCAATGGTTCAATGTCCGCATCTTCCGCCAATGCAACCATTTTGTCTAGCAGATAAATATTCAAATCCGGTGTTTTGATGGCCGATACCAAAACCAGCTGGTCGATATTGGCCACTGGCGGACGGTGCAGGCTATTTCTTCGGGGATATACTTTCGTAATCACCGCTTCGCTGCCTTTATCGGTTTCATACTCCACTTCATCGCCTACCAGGATGTCAGTTTTCCGTTTCAATTTGCCACGGGAGCGACAAAGTGTGAGATGTTTCTCTTCACCTAGAATGGAGAAATAGCCATTCTGGTTCTTTAAAATGATTCCTTTCATCCTTTACAGCTCCCGGTCTTGTACCACAGAACCATCGATGGAGACTTGAACGCGGACATTTCCGGTGCCTGATACATCTTTGGTGACCGTGCTTCCCGGATTGGCTTTGGAGCTGAATACGGTGTGTTTGCCTGTATCATCGGTGACAAAAATGTCTACCTGCCGCGGATTGCCGCCTTTCGGGATGGAAATATTGACTGTGCCGGTCTTCTTTGCAGCTTTCGGCTTATTATTTCCTACCGTCAGATTCACCACGGAACTGCTGCTGGATTCGCCGCCCGCCGGATCCTGAGACAAGATGATGGCATTGGAATCATCAGAAGACGCCCCATCGGTGGCCGTGATGGTGCCTACGGAAAGTTTCATCGATAGCAGAGTATTTCTAGCATCTCCCAAAGTCATGCCCACCAAGTTCGGGATGCTGGTTTTCTGCTTCATATTGATCACGATATTGATGCGAGCCCCTTTGGATGCCTTGGTGCCTGGTTCTGGACTCTGGGAAATAATGACTTCCGACGGCTTGTCCGGGTCATTGCCGTTCTCTACGGCCCCCAGGGAAAGTCCCATCTTATCCAGTCGTTCTTTGGCCTGTTCCAAAGTGAGACCTTTCAGGTCCGGAATAAGCATGGCGCTGCCGCCCTTGCTGACTGTCAGATGAATGATACGTTTCGCCTTGACGTTCGTTCCTGCTACCGGTGTCTGGGAAATGACTTCCCCTTGCGGGATGTCTTCGCTTTCGATTTCATCGACCGACACTTTGAGGTCCAGTTTCTTCAGGGTAGTCTGTGCCACTTCTACCGGTTTCCCCACTACATTCGGCACAGTGATATTTTCGCTGCTCCAGAAATTGCCAAAGCTAAAGAACGCCCAGGCAAAGCAGACGATGAAAAGTACTGCCATGCCAATCCAGATATATTTCTGGGGCAAATGGGTGATGAAATTAGAAATCTTTGTTTCCTTCGACCCCTTGGGATTGTTCAATTTCTTTCGAGAAATCGGGCGGGTCATAGCGGTAAAGTCATGGGTCGCCGGTTTGTAAATGGCAGTGGTAAATCCCTGGGCAATTTTCAGCTCAGAAATAAAATCCGCCACTGTATCGTATCGTTTATCCGGATCCTTCTGCAACGCTGTGAGGAGACATTCTTCCAACATAGGAGAAATCGCCGGATTGAATTTGGTAGGGCGAGGAATATCGCCTTGCATGTGTTTCAAAGCGATGCTCACCGCTGTTTCTCCTTCAAAAGGCAGATGGTGCGTCAGCATTTCATAGAGCACAATGCCTAAAGAGTAGATATCCGTCTTGGCGGTGATTTTATCTCCCGCTGCCTGTTCCGGCGAGAGGTAATGGACAGAGCCCAAAATGGACTGTTTATCGATCACCGTGGAAGAATTGATAGCCCGAGCGATGCCGAAGTCGGTCACCTTTACTTTTCCAGTGTCGGTGAGAAGGATATTGTGAGGCTTGATATCACAATGGATGATACCATTGGCATGGGCTTCTTCCAACGCGTTTCCGATATCAATAGCAATGCGCACGGCCGTATCAATAGGAATATTCGGATGGGACTGGATGTACTGCTTCAAGGTCTCCCCTTCCACATATTCCATGACAATATAATGGATATCCCCATCGCATCCTACGTCGTAAATTCCTACAATATTCGGATGGGTCAGCTTGCCTGCTGACTGTGCTTCGTGACGGAACCGAATGATGAAATCATTGTCTTCTGCAAAATTGCTATGCAGAATCTTCACAGCCACCACCCTGTCAAGAAGGATATCTTTGGCCATGTACACATCAGCCATACCGCCAGCGCCGATTTTCTTTATCAGCTCATAACGTTCATCAAGAATCTTTCCGATCATATATTACTCCACGTCTTTTATAGAAAACTTTATATACCTTGGTGACTGGTAGACTGGTGACTCGTGACTGGAACCAATCATAGCCACCAGTCAGTAGTCACTAGTCACCTAATCCTTAAAGTATCCCAATATAATTGAAACATTATCTCTTGCCCCGGCCTCATAGACCAGATCCATCAGACGCTCTCCAGTTTTCTTTAAATCTGCGTCCGAGTGTCCTGGGCATTCTAGGAGAACCTGCTGGATCGTTTCATCTTCCACCATGCCAGAAAGACCGTCACTGCAAAGAAGAACAAAATCTCCCTTTTTCAGTGTCAAATGGCCTGTGTCTACTTTCAGGATATCATCGATGCCAACTGCTCTGGTGATTTCATTCTTTCGGGGGTGAAAACGCATTTCCTCTTTGGAAATCTTCCCTTCCGTGACCAGTTCCATCACAAAGGAATGGTCCACCGTAATCTGAGACAACTGCCCCTCATCCATCACATAGAGCCGGCTGTCGCCCACATGGGCCCAGTACAGGGTATCTTGGGAAATAGCCGCTATCACCATAGTGGTTCCCATGGATGAAAGATTGGGATTGTCCTTCTTTTCCTTGAGAATTGCCTCATTGGCACATAAAACAGACTCCTTCAAGGACGCTTCCGAGAAAGTCTTCTCCGTATCCATTGTAAAGAAGCCTGCTGCTTGTTCGACCGCCATGTGACTGGCAATCTGCCCGCCTGCATAACCGCCCATACCGTCTGCCAGAATGAAAAGAGAAGGCACCGAAAGATCGATGGCATCTTCATTCAGTTTCCGGACCAGACCAATTTTGGAATCTCCGTAAGTCAGTATCATATGCCTGTCCACTTTGTAACATGGGTGACCGGTGACTTGTGCATCAGGAAATATCCTATCCGAGCCACCAGCTACGAAACTATGAATTCTTTGCTTTTCACAATAGTACCATTTACAGGGGCAATAGTCAATTTTATTGGGACGTACTATAAAAAATTGATGGATTTTTGTAGAAGAAATACCACTCTTTGTGAAAAACAATAAGAAAATAGTAAGTAAAAAAAGGTTAGGATTCTGCTGACTTGCTATATTTCACATGGAGAAGATCTGGCTTACCAAAAGGTTAAAAGGGTATATAGTGGCTAGTCATTAATTCACTTCTTTCAGCAGTAAGGAACTAAATGAGCGATTGTTGTTGGTTGTTAGTTGTTAGTTGTTAGTTGTTAGTTGCTGGTTGTCTGGCTCCAAACAACCAACAACTAACAACTAACAACAATGAGTGCAAAGGTATTTGCAGGATAGCTCGTGTTTCTATG
>DBLC01000131.1 GCA_002297935.1 Dialister sp. UBA734 | reverse complement strand
TAAGGATTTTCTTGACGATGCTTTGGATAAAAATTCATATGATTTCAAACTCTTTGATTAAATCAGCGTTTCCCTAGTGTTATCATCTCATATGAGGAACGTCAAAACCTTCAGAACCATTAGAACCTTCAGAACCTTTCTTACGAAAGGGATCATCACATATTTTGCTTAACTTAACAGCATTGCCTTTGGAAGGATGTAACTGTCAATGATAACGCTTACGTCAATTCGCACATAGGGGGGAACCTTCAGAACCTTGCGCACATGTAACACCTGTACATAGAAACATTTCCCTTATTACGGATTCTATATTTCCTTATGTTACTCTTGTCCCCCCCATCAGATGATCTACCATCGGTAATTCACAGGGCAAAATGAGGAAAGTGACAAGGAATATTTTTTCGCTCACCAAATTCTCTTTTTTTGATGTACCATATGGAAAAATGATGGATTTTACCACATTTAGCCGCTTCTGAATATATGAATATCTTTGATATAAGCTTATAAAAGATTTCTTTATGTGAACAAATTGGTATGTTTATAAGAAATGAGTAATAAATATCCGCTTTCACGGTATGTGAATAACTTTTCTAATTGACCCTTCGATAACCCCCATGTATTGGACGTTTTAGACATGTCAGGTTAACAATAACATTGCATTTTTTGCAATATTTTATTGCATTTTTGTTTAATGGGCCTAACAAGACTTTTACATGTTTATTCAAAAAACACCTCAAAAGGTGTCACTTTTTGATATACATATGGAATGTTTCTTTCTTGCGAGTGTGGTATGATATAGGCATGAAATCTGATGCACCTGTGTGTACACCATTTTCTAAGCCTCTAATCTGGTCAAGAGATCTCAGACGCGTATAGACCACATAAGATGGAGGACTGATGAAAGGGCAGATCTGACAGGATGATCAGAGGCCATCGGGCACTGAAACTGAAATGTTGACCCGTTTCGAGGTCAGTGCTTTGGGTCAATACATCAAATCCAATATCCGGAATTTCTTGGTTCTGCTGCTTCCCTGCTGAATGAGCGCGTGGCGTTCTGACGACAGCAAAGACGTGGTACTTTTGTACACTGCGCGGCACCTGCGCCGTATTCAGGGTGCGCCCTCATAGGTATAGGCAGTGGAACTCGTCCCGGATTTTTATTATGTCTTTTTTTAGTATCTAGGGATTAGGCCCTAGGGATTAGGAAATATTCGATGATTCCTATGGCGTCACAGCTACTAGCTCATAGCTTCTAGCTGCTAGCCGGCTAAAAGCCAGTCGCTAGCAGCTAGAAGCTATGACACTAGCGGAACGAGGACGTTCCTAATCCCTAACCCCCAATCCCTAGCTACTATTTGCACAAACATTCTAGGCACATTTGCCACTAGCGATTCTCGCAAAGAGCATACTGCCTACGTAAAAATATAGGAGGCCAATGATGGCTACGGAAAAAACACTCGAACTGACTTTCAATATGGAAGGCAACGGCACTATGACCGTTTCTATTCCCAATCCCCCAGAAGACCTGTCTCTTGATACGGTGAAAGAAAAAGCCGCCAAGATGATTCCTGTACTGGTATCCAACTCCGGCGCTGCCGCTCTTTCTCTCAAGAAGGCCAAAGTGGTAGAAACGAAAGCAACCGATCTGGTCTGATTCTCGTGACTGGTGACTCGTGACTGGTGACTGGGTTAGTAGCTAGGGATTAGGCCCTAGGGATTGGGAAATCCATGTGAAACAGGCGGTTACACCTCGTTCCCCCTTGAAGAAGGGGGAATACAAGGGGGATAGACGCCTCTAGCGGGATAAAACATCCTTGTTGGATAGGCGAAAAACACGCTATCATCCGCTAACGCTGATTGTTTCCCTACGGGCCACTCTATCCCCGGCTTCGCCGCCCCTTCTCCAAGGGGCCACACGCTAGTACAATTACCCGCCTGAGCCACCTCCAGCGATTATCACTCCATCAAAATCTTTGCATACTCATTCTGGCAACCGCTGACTCCCATGGTCAACGTTCTGCCAGAACCTTATTTCTAACATACAGGAGGCCAAAATGGCTACGGAAAAAACACTCAAAGGTATCAAACTTCAGATTCGTGTAGAAAATGGAAGCACTTCTTCCGGCACAACGAAACTCAAAAATCTGAATTTCAACAAAATCAAGCTCACTGCTACGGACGATCAGCTCTACGAAGCCGCTAAGGCCATCTCGGAACTGCAGACCTTGCCCCTGTCGGACATCCGCACCATTGCAACCAATGAACTGAGCGATAATGGTTGATGGTTGATGGTTGATGGTTGATGGTTGACGGTTATCGGTTATCGGTTATCGGTTGACGGTTATCGGTTATCGGTTATCGGCTGACAGCACAAAAAGCACATGCCTCGCTATAGAGGGATGTGCTTTTTTGTTGGGTATTTTTTGTCAAACGGTATCATGTCTAGCCGTCATAGACAATACCATTCAGTGAAGAACTCAAACTTCCCACCCGAAAAATATCATTTTGCACTGATATAATCTAATATCGGGTGCTATAACATACAGTTAAAAGTGCTTGTCGGTTAGCCTTGTATGTGAACGCCCCAGACGCTTTGGCTCATTTCATACCGTTCCTCTTTCATATTAATTTGGGGAATACAACAAAGATTCTTCGACACGCCCTTCGGGCGGCTCAGAATGACGCTGGCAAAAAAGCCTTTTGAGACATGAATAACACTACGGCTTCTCTGTTAGCCTCGATTTTGCTCACAATCGTTCTTTTCTAACCTGTAGCCCTGCAGGCTGCTTTCAGTCATCCTGAGCCGCCCGTAGGGCGATGTCGAAGGATCTTTGTGTTATTCCTTGGGACTATTTGTTTCGCTAATGGTATGAAATGAGACTTCCCGTTTTAGTATGCTTTCCATTGACACTACTTTTCTTCTAGATGTTAAATACATAAGAATTCTTCGAAATCACAATATTTCTTTGATTTAATCGATATTTTTAACAGGTTTTATGGTGGGAAATTTGAGTTAAGAAGATGTTATAAAAACCTAGCGTCATTTCATACAAATCCCATCGTTCGAAATGACGAAACGATGATACAATTATCGCCTATTGGCACATTCGAGAAATTTAAGAACCCTTAGAACCCTAAGAACCTTCCCCCTTTTGAAACCTTAGCAACCTTAGAAACCTGAGCAACCTGAACAAAATGTGTTATACTCAATAGAAAGAATTCTCCCATACGTTATATACACAAGGAGTTTACCATGAATCAACCAATGGCTGTACTGGCGGGAACGCCGGTGGATACACAAATGGGGATGGACGTGCTGCAAGACAATGGCCTGGCAGGCATGGCGTTCCCAGTTTCTCAAAATCCCAGGGAACAAACGGCTTTCCAAGTGTCTTCGACGGACAAGAAATACCAGACCATGCTGACAATCCTTCATCGCGCCCAGGAGCAGGGCTGCCGGAAGGCTTTTATTTATTGCAATTCTTTATCATCCTCGGTGGATTTTCATCATATTTCCAAGGAAATCGCCATGCCCATTGTGACGCCCTTGGATGTGTACCAGCAGCTAGCGCCCCGCTACCACCGCTTGGGCCTTATCGCTGCCAATGCGCAGGGGTTATCGGGCATCGAGAAAACGCTTTACGAAGCCAATCCCACGCTGGATATCTTGAGTGCGTCCCTTCTTCCGGTGGTTCTTTCTATCGAAGCGAAAATGGAGCCCGCTGCCTTAGTCGCTCACCATCATTTGGACCAGCTGGCACACTGGATGGAAAACTGTCAAATGGAAGCCCTCATCCTAGGCTGCACCCATTTCCCCTATTTCAAAAAAGAACTGGCCCAGCATACCACACTGCCATTGATTGATCCAACAGAGGAAATGATTCGAATGCTAATGGCTAGAGAATGAAGAGGGATAGTGGCATGTGCTTTTTAAAAGCCCGCACCATAGGATATAAGGTTATGATTCTGCTGATTTTGGATATCTAACAAAACGACACCTACCGCTAACATCAAGGTTAAAAAGGGTATAAAGGGTTATGAAACTACCGAAATCGCATAACCTTTTATACCCTTCATAACCTTGACGGTAGCGGCACAGGAAGCCATGTTTGATACAGAAATCAGCACAATAATAACCTATATGCCAAAAAGACTGCATCCGCAATGGACGCAGTCTTTTTTATTTCAAATATATTAGTACAGTTTAGCCCCTGCTGGGATGTGGTTGTCTACCATGAGAAGGTGGAGTTTTTCTTCTCCTTCTTCAGAGTGAATAGCGGAGAGGAGCATGCCGCAGGATTCGATGCCCATCATCTTTCTTGGTGGCAGGTTCACGATAGCAATGAGGGTTTTGCCTACCAGTTCTTCCGGTTCATAGTAGGCATGAATGCCGGAGAGGATGATTCTGTCTGTGCCGGTGCCGTCGTCGAGAACGAACTGGAGCAGTTTCTTGCTCTTCGGTACAGCGGAGCATTCTTTGACTTTCACAGCGCGGAAATCGGATTTGCTGAAGGTGTCGAAGTCAACGAAATCTTTGAAGAGTGGTTCGATTTCTACTTTGGAGAAGTCAATCGGAGCGGATTCTTCTACTTTGGCAGCTTCTTCTGCTGCTTTTGCTACTTTCTTTTCCAGGGCGGTTTCTGGTTTCATTGCCGGGAAGAGGAGAATGTCTCTGATGCTGGCAGAATTGGTCATGAGCATGAAGAGACGGTCCAGGCCGATTCCGAGGCCGCCGGTCGGTGGCATACCGTATTCCAGGGCGGTGAGGAAATCTTCATCAATCGGATGGGCTTCATCGTCGCCGTGTTTTCTTTCTTCTACCTGCATTTCAAAGCGGCTTCTCTGGTCGATCGGGTCGTTCAATTCGGAGAACCCGTTAGCCAGTTCGCGGCCATAGATGTAGGATTCGAAACGGATGGTATACCGTGGGTCCGTCGGGTCCAGTTTGGACAGCGGGGATACTTCGATTGGATGTCTGGTGATGTGCACTGGCTGGATGAGGTGTTCTTCTGCGTAAGCATCGAAGCATTCTGCTAGAATCTTGCCAAATCCATCAAATTCGGTGTATTCTACGTGCAGTCTATCCGCAATGGCACGAGCGTCTTCGATGGTCTTGCAAGCATCGAAGTCTTCGTGGTTTGGCGTGTATTTCTTTACAGCTTCTGCCATGGTCAATCTTGGCCACGGAGCTTTCACATCGATTTCGGTGTCTTCGTATTTGAATTTAGTGGTGCCGTAAGCAGCCATAGCGCAGGCTTCTACGATCTGTTCGGTCTGGTTGATGACATCTTCGATATCGCCATAGGCCTGGTAGGTTTCGATGGCGGTGAATTCCGGGTTGTGACGGGTATCCATGCCTTCGTTTCTGAAGTTTCTGGTGATTTCAAAAATCCGTTCATAACCGCCTACCAAGAGTCTCTTCAGGTACAGTTCTGGAGCGATACGGAGGTACATGGTCATGTCGAGGGCATTGAAATGGGTGGTAAACGGTTTCGCATTGGCGCCGCCATAGAGTGGCTGCAGCACCGGAGTTTCCACTTCCAGGAAGCCGTGGTCGGTGTACCACTGGCGGATAGCGCGCATCATAGCCGCACGTTTTACGAAGGTATCTCTTACTTCTGGGTTCACCATCAAGTCCAGGTATCTCTGGCGATAGCGCTGTTCCTTGTCGGTCAGGCCGTGCCATTTTTCTGGCAGCGGGCGAAGGGATTTGGAAAGCATGGTGAAATGAAGTACACGAACGGTGAGTTCTCCGGTGTGGGTCTTGAATACGGTACCTTCGATGCCCAGGATATCCCCCAGGTCTACCAGTTTGAACAGTGCCCATTCATTTTCCGGCAGTTCATCTCTTCTGAAATAGAGCTGTACATCGCCCATCTGGTCACGGAGCACGCAAAAAGCGGTCTTGCCCTGCCCACGGCGAATCATGATACGGCCAGCGATGCGGACGTGGGTTTCATTCTTTTCCAGTTCGTCTGCGTTGGCTTTGATGTCAGAAGTATGATGGTCCCAATCAAATTTCTGACCATATGGTTCTACGCCCAGAGCACGGATTTTTTCCAGTTTTTCACGACGAATCAGCATCTGGTCATTCAGTTTCGGTCCATTGTTCTGGTTCACTTTTTCTGTCATAAAAATTCCTCACTTATAAAATAGCATGCAAAGACACCTAATAAATATTGGAAAGCATGATAACGCATTCTATCATTTATCAGGGCTTCACGAAATAAAACAAATTTGAGTAGAAGTAGCTAGGGATTAGTGGCTAGGGATTAGGAAATGATTTTTGCTGTGTCACAGCTGCCCCACTAGCGATACGTGGAGTTTTGCAAAGGTTATGATTCTACTGGCTTCTATATCAAACATAAGTATATAATTCGCTGCCATCCGGGTTATAAAGGTTATAACAAGGTTATGAGACTATCGGAATCCCATAACCTTATATCCCCCTTTTAACCTTATCGCAAGCGAAATATATGCTATGTGAGAAACAGAAATCTGCAGAGCAATAACCTTATATATGAACGGCACATCCCAACAGAATACGCCGTTCCTCGCAAATTCCCTTATCCCTAGGGCCTAGCTACCAATCCCTACACTTAACCTTCAATCTTAATTACCTTATATTTCAGTACCCCATTCGGAGCTTCAGCTTCTACGATGTCGCCGGCTTTCGCGCCTACCAGGGCACGGCCTACAGGAGATTCGTTGGAAATCAAGCCTTCAAATGGATTGGATTCGGTACTACCTACAATGGTGACTTTTTCCTGGATTTTTTCTTCCAGGTCTTCAATCAGAACAGTGGAACCTACATCGACGCGGCTCTTGGTCCCTTTGCTGATGACCTGCGCGGTGCGGATCTGCTGTTCCAACTGCTGAATACGGCCTTCCAGGAATGCCTGGGCATTCTTCGCTTCATCGTATTCGGAGTTTTCTGAAAGGTCGCCCATTGCAATGGCTTCCTTTAAACGCTGGGCAACTTCGGCACGTTTGACACTGCGAAGTTCATCCAACTCTTTCTGCATCTTTTCAAGGCCTTCTTTAGTGACCAGGGTACGCTGCATTTCTGCCATAACAATTTGCCTCTTTTCTTAAAATATATTACTTATACCTATAAAAGGTCCCATACAGGGTCATATGTATAAGTATATATAAATGTGTAAACAGTGTCAAATGAAATTGGTGACTCTATCTGCTAGCATCTGTGACAGTAGCGATACATGGAAGTTCGCAAGGGGTATTATTGTACTGATTTCTGTGTCTAACATGATTCCATCGTTCGCTACCATCTAGGTTATAAAGGTTATAAAAGGTTATATGATTTCGCTATTTTATTATATTGGAGCACTTTGATCCAAATAGTATTTTCAGCCCATTCCATGCACCAATGGGCACTACCGTTTTTACCGTATCGTCATTTCGACCGGTCGTATTTGTGCTTGATGAAATAGAAGTGATGAAACTGGATGTGTAGGAGAGTGGAGAAATCTCTCAGCACCAGCGGTAAGGGCTAGATGACACATATCATGGCAGCTCAATAGAGCTGCCCCTCTCGCTTTGCTCGAAATATAGGCTCACCGTTACGATTAGAGTCAGCAAGCCCTTCTCGCTGATGCTGAGAGATTTCTCCACTCAGGGATCCAAATCTATTTATTTCTTCTTCTCCATTTCGCACAAATACGATCGGTCGAAATGACGCTAGAGGTAAAACCGCATTTCTTAACAACCGCATGAAACACAGCGAGTGAAGTCCTACGGACCTATCATTCATATGTAATGCAACAAATAATATCCGAAGAAATTTTAAAGGATGAGAAAACCGTCATTCCCATAACCTTTTATACCCCTTTTAACCTTGTCGCAAGCGAAATATATTCCATGTGAGAAAAAAAGAAATCAGTAAAATAATAACCTTATATACTACTACCGGCACCGCCCGCTATGATACGCCACACCATTCCTCACCAATTTCCTAGGGCCTAGCTACCAATCCCTAGCTACTAAGCCGCTAAAAAATAATTTTATAGGAAAAGTAAGAAAAAATATTTTATTCTCAATTCTGCTACAATATTTCTCATTTACGATACCATTTTTGGCGTTCTGAGGTTATTTCAGCCGTTTTCACCCCATTTGAGGGGCTGAGGGGGCAAACGGATGCAAAGGTAAAATTAACCCAGCGTATATAATTGCATATTTCTCTCATCTATATGCATAATATACGCCCCGTTTTTCGAAAGCAAAACCCCGGAAGTCCGATAAAAAGGGATGTTTCAGACTTTTTGCATTTTCACCCTAAAAAATCATGATACATTTTGATTTATCATGCCAATCCATGGCAATCCATGATAGATGCTATTTTCTTCCATTTTCCTTTATTTTCCTTCAAAGTTCTCAAAAGTCCATAGGAGTTCGTGGAGAAAAAAATTTTCATTTTTTTGAAAAAAAGTCTTGTCATACCGATTCATTTATGTTATATTGCAGTAAATAAAAATTCATCGCGCCCTGCTTCTCACGCAGTTGAGCTGCGAGCCGTTTAGATTAAACGGTCGGTTTTCTTTATGCCCTGTTTCTTTCGCCATTAATGAAAGCAAATGGGGCACGTGCATGCCCTGATGATTTTCATGACTGCATCATCCGGTGAGATTCCGGGACAATATTTTTCCCCCGTCGTGGCGCGCCACGAATTGGATTAAGAAAGAAGGGAACAACCTTGTCTAAGAGTAAAAAAATGGGAGTGGTACAGCTCACAACAGTCACAGCTATCAACATGATGGGTTCCGGCATTATTCTTCTGCCAGCCACATTGGCAGAAATCGGAACCGTTTCAATTTTTTCCTGGATTCTGGCCTCTATCGGCGCCACCATCTTGGCCTATGCCTTCGCAAAATGCGGCATGTATACCAAGAAGGTCGGCGGTATGGGCGGGTATGCAGAATATCGCTTCGGACGAGCGGGAAATTTCGTTTCCAATTTCTGCTACACCATTTCACTGATTATCGCCAATGCAGCCATCGCCAGCGGCGTGGTCAGCTACGGTTCTTATGTATTCGGATTTGACCTGTCTCCTGTAGAAGTTTGCCTGGCTACCATCGGGGTACTGATTCTGGCCGCTTCCATCAGCTTGGTGGGCCCAAAGAAATTTGGTAAATTCACTTCCCTCGGCGTGGCTTGCGTGGTCCTGCCGGTGGTCGGTCTTCTCCTGGCCGGCGGTTTCTTCTTTGATGGAAATATTTATAGAGAAGCATGGAATCCAAACGACATGCCGTTCTACGCTTCCATGAAAGATTCCATTGCCGTCATCATCTGGGCCTTCCTGGGTCTGGAAACTGCCTGCGCTAACTCCGACACCGTAGAAAATCCAGAAAAGAATGTACCGATTGCTGTCCTGGCAGGTACTCTTCTGGCCGGTGCATGCTACACCACCTCCACCGCTATCATCGGGGGCCTCGTTCCTTATCAGCAGCTGGCTGTGTCCGGCGCGCCTTTCGGTCTCGCTTATGCCACCATGTTTGGCGAAACCGCTGGATATATCGTTTCCTGCATGTTGGTTTGCTCCTGCTTCGTGTCTCTGACCGCTTGGCAGTTCACCGTATCGGAAGTAGCAAGAGAAGCCTCCACCATCGGACTCTTCCCTCACTTCCTGGCTAAAGTAAACCAGTTCCGTTCTCCTTACGTGGCTATCGGTTGTCTCGTAGCCATTCAGGTGGCTATGACTTTGGCTACCATGAGCCCAACCCTTCTGAAACAGTTCAATATCCTCATCAACCTGGCCGTTATGATCAACCTGATTCCATACCTCTTGGCTATGGGGGCAGTATCTGACCTGCAGAAAGTCGAAAATGTACCGATCAGCAAAGCTCGTCTGGCAAACATCGCTGCTATCATCGGCGGTATCTATAGTGTCTATGCGGTATACGGTTGCGGCTGGACCGTCATCCTGGAAGGTGCTTTCGTCACCGCCATGGGATTCATCATTTACCTGATCGTTTCCCCCAGGCTCCGTTATATGTCTACCCCACAGATTTCTACTTTTCCGCCTATGGATAAAAAATAAAAAACGCAAATGAAAAAGCGTCTTGTATATCATTGATATGCAAGACGCTTTTTTACTTGGTGACTGGTGACTGGTGACTGGTAGCTGGTGACTGGTGACTGGTAACTCGTGACTCGTGACTGGTAGCTGGTAGCTGGTAGCTAGGCCTTAGGGATTAGGAATGAAATAAGGTTATTATTCTGCTGATAACGATATCAAACATTATTGTGCTTACCGCTACCCAAAAGGTTATAAAGGTTATAAAGGGTTATGAAACTTTCGAAAGCAAATAACCTTTTATAACCTTTTTTAACCTTCATAGTAGCGGTATATACAACCATGTTTAAGATAGAAGCCCGCAGAATAATAACCTTTTATCATATGGGCGCTTCCCAATATAGTTGCGCCCTTTCCGACATTCCTACTTCCTCATCCCCAATTGCCCTTCTATTTCTTCTTTCGCCTTTCTTACAAAAGACAACATTTCCGGATCCAATGGATAGCGGATGACGCAGCCTGGGGAGAGGATGACTTGTTTCCCGCCGGTCTGCACCAGGGTTTCATAAATCTGGTGCTCGATTTCATTTTTATGGTGGTCTGTGATGTCCATCCGTTCCAGGCCTGCCATGATGCATTTCCCAGTCATCACCTGGGCCTGGCGAATATCTGGCAGCGATTCCCAGGCGTGCCAGTTGAAAATCTGTACCGGATATTTCCGAAGCAAGGGAAACATGATATTCTTCCCGTGAGCATGGAGCACATTGCACCAGCCCTGGGAAGCAGCGAGAACCGCCAAATCGTAGGGCATACCATATTCTCTATACACCGCTTCTTCGGTGTTGTCATAGGAAGAGAGCTGGGTAGCGAAGAAAATGCCGTCAGCCCCCAGTTCAATCACTCGCTGCACCAAACCGCAAGTGGTTTCGGTAATGGCTTTCAGGGCCTGTTTCACCTTCGCCCCTTCCCCGTTTTTGATATGGTCCAGCATATGGGGACATAGTTTATTGGCCGTGGTGAGGGGGCTAAATATGGTGAATACCACCGGTACTTCCCCTTTTGTTTTGTCCAGCAAGAGTTTCAGATACCGCTGTTCCCGCGCCATGGCTCCTTCATGAAGAGACACAGGCTGCACCTTTTCCCAGTCCTCCGGCGTCTTCACCGGCGTTTCTACAATCTTCGCCACGCCGCCCTTGGCAATGTCAGAATAATCCACCTTGGCGCCGAAGTCCTCGATGCTATACATGCCATTGTTCATGGTTTTCAGAATATCCACATCATAGGTTTTATAGAATTCATAGGTCTTTTCCGCATTCTGCACCGGATCCAAATCAATGCCCGGCAAATGGGACCAAAGCGAATACGGTACCTGATCCACCGTCTCTCCATGAATGGCCGCCTGAATCCGTTCTCGTTTACTCATAGGGACAATCTTCTTTCTTGCCATAACAAATCCTCCTATTATATCGAATTTTAACCATTATATTTCAAATCAGTAAATACCGCAAATGAGAAAAAGGTTATTATTCTGCTGATTTCTATATCAAACATGTTTACATAGTTCGCTGGTGACAAGGTTAAAAAGGTTATAAATGGTTATGAAACTAGCGGAATACCATAACCTTTTATAACCCTTTTAACCTTTACTGCAGCGAATTATGTACTCATGTTGGATACAGAAAGTAGCAGAATAATAACCTTATAAAACTGCGGCGCTTCCAAATTTTATGCGCCGCCACCACTCCTCACTCCTAATTCCTCACTCCTAACTTTTCAATTTTCATCCGCCGCTCAATGATAACCAGCCGTATCACGAGAAAGACCGCCGAGCAGCCTACGCCGAAGTCCAACCCTTGCCAATAGGACAGGGCACCGTGGCCCATGACGAAATCCAGGAAAAGGCCCATAGGGAGACAACATCCCCAATAAGCCAAGAGCATTAAGAAAAATGGCACTTTCGCATCTTTATAGCCACGAAGAATCCCTTGGATCGGAGCGGCAATGTCATCGAAAAGCTGCCACCCGGCACAATAAAGAAGGAATAGTTGAGCCAAAGCCATGACTTCTTTTTCTTCTGTATACAGAGAAGAAATCCAGCCTCGCATGGTCACGGTAAACGTGATGGTACAAACGGCCGCGCAAAGGGTCACCAAGAGTCCCAGCCGAGAAAAGGCTCTGGCTTTGTCCAATCGGTTGGCCCCCACTTCGATGCCTACCAGAATGGTCATCGCCAAGGAGCAGCTGAAAGGAATCACGTAAATCAAAGCGGAGAAATTCATGGCCGCCTGATGGGCTGCCATGACGATGGTGCCGAATTTGGTTAAAAAGATGATGATGAAACCAAAGAGACTGGTTTCCATAAACGTAGCGAGTCCATTGGGAATGCCAAGGGACAGATATTCTTTCCAATCCTTCCCATAGCAAGTCCAAGTGGAAAATAATTCGCGGCCCATGAATTTCCTATTTCGCAACACCACCAGCAAGAACAAGCCCAACAAAAATACATAGGTCAAAAGAGTGGCAATGCCGGCCCCAATACCGCCCATGGCAGGAGCGCCCCATTTCCCAAAAATGAACATGTAATTGAACAGTCCGTTCACCGGCAAGGCCAATAGGAAGAGCCCCATAGAAATAGACGTGGTGCCCACCGTATCAGTCAACGACCGAAGCGGAATCACCAGGGCTTCAAAAAAGAACGCCCCCACCATGGCCAGGATATAGTACCGCGCAATATACTCCACCCGAGACGTGAGCTGCAGGCCCTCCATAATCCGATCGATGAAACAGACATATCCGAGAGCAAAGAGGCACACAATAACCAAAGACAAGTACAAGCCGGTACGCACGATGCGAGGAATTTCTTTCACGTCCCCTTTTCCCAATAGCTGCGCAATCATCGGCGTAGCAGCCGACAGGACCGACATGGAGCTGGTCAAAATGGGCATAAACAAACTGGCCCCCACAGATACACCCGCCAAATCATCGGCACTCACATGGCCCGACATGGCGGAATCCATGAAATTCATCCCGATGGTTGAAACCTGGGCAATCCACAGAGGAATCATGGTCCGTATTAATTTTTTGAAATCAGAATAATATAATTGCATGGAAATCTCCTTAATCTACACATGGGTATGATTCCATTATACCAAAAAGGGTATTATGCTGCTGATTCCTTATTTCTAACAACTCTATTTGATGGCTTATCACAAGGTTATCATTCTGCTACTTTCGATACCATCACTTGGTACAAAATAGGTTAGCTTCGAGGTTATGATTCTACTCCTCTCGTTTCCTAACAAATAAAAAATACCGCTACCATCGGGTTATAAAAGGGTATGTGAATGCGGTAATCCCATAACCCTTTATAACCTTCTACATAGCGATATTTTTTATTTGTTGTCTGAATGAAATCAGTAGAATCATAACCCTGACTACAGCAATTTTACCTCATTGTAAAACAAGCGAAATCACAGAATATAACCTTCCTACTCATAGCGGAGTGCGCGCAAACGCCTCCTAAGGGACTTCGTCCCTTTATTTCATATTTGCAGCAGCCCAGTCGGCTTTGAAACGAGCGATGCCAGCGTCGGTGAGCGGGTGTTTCATCGCATCCATGAGAACCTGGAACGGAACGGTGGCAATGTCTGCTCCAGCCAGAGCGCACTGTGCAATGTGCTGCGGTTTTCTAATGGAAGCAGCAATGATTTTGGTATCGATACCGTGAAGTTCAAACATTTCAGCAATGGTCTGAATCAGTTCCACTCCATCCCAGCCGATATCTTCGATACGGCCAACGAAAGGACTAACGAAAGAAGCACCAGCGCGAGCAGCCAGCAGTGCCTGGTTCGCAGAGAATACCAAAGTTACATTGGTGCGAATGCCCAGTTTTTTCAGACCAGCCACAGCTTTCATGCCTTCTGGAGTCATCGGGATTTTTACAACCACATGGGGATCCAAAGCGGCCAGCACCTGACCTTCTTTGATCATGCCTTCTGCATCATCAGCCAGCACTTCAGCAGAAATAGGACCATCCACAATGGATGCGATTTCTTTAATAGTAGAATGGAAATCCTTTCCTTCCTTCGCAATCAGGGACGGGTTGGTGGTAACACCAGAAATGAATCCCATATCATTGGCTTTGCGGATCGCTTCAACATCAGCGGTATCGATAAATAATTCCATGTTATTTCTCCTTCAAAATAAGTATACACTATTAATACATTCCATATTTTAAACCTTTTACTAAGAAAGTCAAGAGGCGAAAGCGAGGAGTGATAGGTGTAATACGTCATAATCGAGAAGTATCGCTAATATATAAGGTTATTATTCTGCTGACTTCTGTAGCAAACAGGATGACATCGTTCGCTGGCGACAAGGTTAAAAGGGGTATAAAAGGGTTATGTGATTCCGCTAGTCTCATAACCTTTTATAACCTTCATAACCTTGATAGTAGCGGACTATGTAATCATGTTTGACATTCAAATCAGCAGAATAATAACCTTCTACATTCACGGTATTTTAAGCTTTGTATACTCATTCAGATAAATCGAAAATTCATTAATATTCAATGCATGAAACCTATAACCCATTGATTATTCATAGAGTAGGGAGTATAATCATGATAGATTTCAATGAAATATAGATTCATAGAAGAATATTTCATATTCCAGTAACGCATAAGTAGATAATGGTTGTTAGTTGACTGTTGTTAGTTATTGGGTTTATGCTCCGAGTTCTTATTGCACAATCCGCACAAATACAAAGCCATATGGGTTTAAGGGTTAGAAGAACCGTTAGCATGTAAACCTTAAACCCTAAACCAATGCCGCTTTTGACTCGGTAAGTTGTCATCCAAGGACTCGGACAGTAAACCAACAACCGACAACTAACAACTAACAACAGTAATGATTCCTTTACGGAGGCTATGATGAAATTAACCCTTTTGGCTTTAAGCTATTTTCAAAAAACGGCGGAGCTGCAGCATTTGACCAGAGCCGCAGAGGCATTGCATATTTCCCAGCCATCGCTGTCCCATACCATCAAGGTACTGGAAACAGAATTGGGGGTACCGCTTTTTTCCAGAAGCGGACGTAACATCGTCCTCACCCGGTATGGCGAAATTCTTCTCCGTCATACGAACCGAATCATGCAGGAACTCCATGGCGCCCAGAAGGAATTGGCCGACACCAAGGAAGCCCAGAAGCTGACCGTCACCATTTCTCTCTTTGCCGCTTCCATGATTATCCCGGCGTTCCTCACCCGTTTCCGCCAGGAACATCCGGATATTCGTTTTGAGATTCTGCAGCAGCACAACAAACCAGGCCAGCAGAACCAGAACCACGTGGACCTGTTCCTGTCCTCTTCCATTAATCCTATTGAAAATGACCACTCGGTAACCCTCTTGAAGGAAGACATCATGCTGGCCATGCCAGACACGGATCCCCATGCCAGAAAGTCCTCTGTCAATTTGGATGAATTTGAAAAAGCCGGATTCATCTCCCTGGAAGCTGGTTCCAGCCTTCGTACCATCACCGATTTCTACTGCCGCATGGCCGGATTTGTTCCCCATGTGGTTCTCGAAAGCGATAGCCCTATGACAGTTCGCGAATTTATCCGCGCTGGCCTGGGTGTCTCCTTCGCACCAAGAATCACCTGGCACGGCGTCGGCGGTGACCACGTGGCCCTCGTACCGATTACCTCCCCCAGCTGCTCTCGCTACATCAGCCTGTCCTGGAAGAAAGGTGAAAAACTCTCTCCCCCGGCAGACATGCTGAAACGGTACATCATCGAAAACTTCTCCGACTTCGCAAGAGAGTATGCAGGTTTACCCCCAGAACGGTAAATAGTCAATGGTGATATCAATACCATTATAAAAGGGTAGCCCTTCGGGCAGGTTATATTTCAGCGATACAAGCAGAGTCCCATTTCATTTATAAAATAATCAAAGGGTTATAAAAGGTTATGCCATTAGGAATATGCATAACCTTTTATAACCCTTTTAACCTTGTACAAGGCGAAATCTCAACCTTGTTTGACAAAAGGAACCGTCTCAATAATAACCCTTTTATTTTGTGCGCCGCCACCTTCATTCCTCATTCCTCATTTCTAATTCCTCATTGCATTTAAAGCACACTAAAAGCCCGCTACGTGAGCGGGCTTTTAGCGTGTGAAATTGTCTATACCAGGCGGAATCGCCGTGGTCTCATCATGGGTAGCGAATCACTCGCTTTTCTGAAATAATGCGTAATGCGAAGTGCGTAGTGCGTAATGATGGTAGGGGCGCACAATTCATATAGCGCCCCATAATTACTGAAAGCACGTTTCACAGAATGTATTTAAAACTTCACGGCGCTTCTCATTTTTATGCGCCGCACCACAATTTCTCACTTCTAACTTCTCACTTCTAACTCATGAAAATAACGTCTTCCATTTCAGTTGAGCAAAATGTTATCCGAGAAAAGCCATTTCATTCTTCCAATTTTCAGCCTGTTCTTTCATGGACTGAATGAAGGATTCGGCGTGGGCCTGTTGTCTTTCTACAGACTTCGGACCGGTGCCACCATAGCTTTCACGGTTCTTCACGCAGTTTTCAATGGACAGAACTTCTTTAATATCTTCTTCGAAGAGAGGACTCATAGATTTGAATTCTTCCATGGTCATATCCAGCAGAACTTTGTGGTGTTCGATGCAGTAATGAACCGCATTGCCAACCACGGCGTGGGCCTGACGGAAAGGAAGGCCTTTCTTTGCCAGGTAATCGGCCATATCGGTGGCATTGGAGAAATCATTTTCCAGTACCGCCCGAGTGTGCTTGCCATTGACAGTCATGGTGGAAATCATGCCTGCGTAGATATCGAGAGCGAAATAAAGGGTATCGATGGCATCGAAGACGCCTTCTTTATCTTCCTGCATATCTTTATCGTAAGCCAGCGGAAGTCCCTTCATAACGGTCAATAGGCCCATCAAATGACCATAGACACGACCAGTTTTTCCGCGAATCAGTTCGCACATATCGGGGTTCTTCTTCTGGGGCATAATGGAACTGCCGGTGGAATAGCCGTCATCCAATTCGATGAACTGGAATTCGCTGGTGCTCCAGTAGATGAATTCTTCCGAGAGACGGGATAGATGCATGGCACAGATAGAAGCAAAGGAAAGGAACTGCAGCAGATAGTCTCTGTCAGATACCGCATCCAAGCTATTTCCATAAACAGAAGAGAAATGAAGATCCTTCGCTTCTTCTTCCGGATGGGTTGGATAGGTGGTGCCAGCCAAAGCACAAGCTCCGATAGGAGACATGTCGCACATGTCATAGCAATCTTCGAGACGCTTGAAATCCCGTTCCAGCATGGCGAAGTAGGCCAGCATATGGTGAGCAAAGAGGACCGGCTGGGCTCGCTGCATGTGAGTGTACCCCGGCAGAATCACATCTTTATATTTTTTAGACGCATCGAGGAGTGCCTGCTCCACAGCAATGAGCTTTTCAGCCAGGCGGCCAATCTGACGCTTCATGTACATATGAAGGTCCAAGGCACACTGGTCATTACGGCTGCGAGCCGTATGGAGACGAGCCCCAGCGTCACCAATGTCATTGGTGAGCTGTTTCTCGATATTCATATGGATATCTTCCAATTCGATGGAGAAATTGAAATTTCCTTCGTCGATATCCTTTTTAATTTTCTGGAGGCCTTTGGTGATCTTTTCCTGGTCTTCCTTGGAAATGATGCCATGGGCTGCCAGCATTTTCGCATGGGCTATGGAACCGGCAATATCTTCCCGATACATCCGGCAGTCATAGGAAATAGACGCATTGAAATCCAATGCATTCTTTTCCTCCGCTTTGGTAAAGCGGCCGCCCCACATCATATCACTCATTTTTCATTCTTCTCCTTCATGAGAGCACGAATGGTGAGCGGAAGTCCGAACAGGTTGATGAAGCCTTCTGCATCAGCCTGGTTGTATACATCATCTTCACCGAAGGTAACGAATTCTTCGTTGTACAGGGAATATGGGCTTTCTGCGCCGTTAGACATGATGTTGCCCTTGTAGAGACGGAGTGTGACTTTACCGGTAACGGTTTCAGAAGTCTTATCAGCGAAAGCCTGCAGAGCTTCACGAAGCGGAGCGAACCACATGCCATCGTAAACCAGTTCAGAATATTTCACAGCAGCCACTTCTTTGAAATGGAAGGTGGCGCGATCCAGGCACAGTCTTTCCAGTTCGGTGTGAGCATAGAAGAGAATGGAGCCGCATGGGTTTTCATAGACACCACGGGACTTCATGCCTACCAGTCTGTTTTCTACCAGGTCATCGATGCCGATACCATTTCTAGCACCGATAGCATTCAGGGTGTTGACCAGTTCTACGCCGTCCATCTTCTTGCCGTTTACAGCGGTTGGCATGCCTTTTTCAAAGTCGATGGTCACGATTTCTGGTTTGTCTGGAGCTTCTTCCGGATCGCAGGTAACCAGGTACATATCTTTGTGCGGAGCGTTGGCCGGATTTTCCAGGTCATCCCCTTCGTGGGACAGATGCCACATGTTCCAGTCCATGGAATATGGATATTTCTGAGCCGCTTTTTCTTCATCGGTCTGCTTTTCATCGTATTTATCAATCGGCACACCATGTGCTTCTGCGTATGCCATTTCATCTTCTCTGGACTTCATATCCCAGATTCTCCAAGGAGCGATGATCTTCATATGCGGAGCCAGTGCTTTGATGGTCAGTTCGAAACGAACCTGGTCGTTGCCCTTGCCAGTAGCACCGTGGCAAATGGCATCGGCACCATATTTCTTTGCCATATCAACCAGGCATTTGCCAATCAGAGGACGTGCAAAGGAAGTGCCCAGCAGGTACTTGCCTTCATAACGGCCATCAGCCTGGAGCACTTTGTACGCATATTCTTCAATGAATTCTTTACGTACATCCAGGGTTTCTGCTACGGTTGCACCAGAAGCTAGTGCTTTTTCATGGATGGCATCGAAATCTTCCGGCTGTCCCAGGTTCACTGTACAAGCGATAACTTCACAACCATAATTTTCTTTCAGCCATGGAATGATAACAGAAGTATCCAAACCACCGGAATATGCAAGAACTACTTTTTTTACACTTTTAATATCAGTCATAATAATGCCGCCTTTCCAAAGAATATAGACAATTTCATCGGCCCTTTCACATGGACTTTGTTGAATATGCGATAATTATACAACTCATTGCATAAATGTGCAAGTACTATTTTGAAAATTTTTTCATCTTTTTCCATTTTTATTCCTTGGGTAGAAGAAATAAAGTCGGTAGAATCAAGGAAATATGGGATTTTGCGATTTTTCTTTGGAAATATGGAATATGCAGAATATGCATGGATGCGGTATATATTTGGGGTGAGTAGCTAGGCCTTAGGGATTAGGAGTGGTGAAAGGACTGTGCTAGCTGCCAAAAAGGTTATTATTCTACTGATTTAGGTATCAAACATAATTGTATATGCCGCTATCATCAAGGTTAAAAAGGTTATAGAAGGTTATGAAAATAGCGAAATCCCATAACCCTATATAACCTTTTTAACCTGTATAGTAGCGATATATGCAATCCTATTGAAAGCTCAAATCAGCAGAATAACAACCTTTTATAAAAATGGGTATTGGGGCGCTATATAAGTTGACGCGCCCCTTCCACCATTACGCACTACGCACTTCGCATTACGCACTAAAAAAGAAGCCAGTGAACAATCACCGGCTCCCTTTCTTATACGAATTATTTATTCTGTCACCGTCAAAATCTGATCGGCCATTTCTGTACACTGCTCTTCGATAGATTCCATGAAGCGCACAATATCCTTAATGTCCTTCTTCTTGATTCCCAAGCTGCCGAAGGTCACCATAGCCAGTTCTCTTCTGAGAAGTCTGGCTTCCAGCTGCTTATCGAAGAAGAAAGATTCGATGTAAGACAGCATAGCCCCTTTGGCCAGAATCATTCGGGCATGATTTTCTTCCACTTTACAGGAACCTACGCAATCCACATCCTGCAAGAACCGTTCTTCCAAATCCAAATGTCGTTGGATTACATTTTCAAACAAAACCGGTTCTGCATAGGCTTCGTAGTACAATTCCCTCAGCACGCTGTCTTTCTCGATGGCAAACCATTCCACAGCCATCATAGCGGCATACTGATACAATGGGGTCTGATCAGCAAAATGGTTTTCCACAAGCCCCACCATGACTTCCATCACATCATCAATAATGGCGGCAAAAACGGCATCCTTATTTTCAAAAAGATTATATATACTGCCGGACGTAATTCCCGACTCTTGTACGATTTGACGAATCGTTGTCTTCTTATATCCCTGCTCACTAAATAATTTTTTTGCTGTATCAAGAATTTTCTTCCTGACACCCAGCATTCGTACAGCTCGCGTTTCAGAATGTGCCATGATTATGTCCCCTTTTCATGAACAAAATAGACAAAACTCCCATAATGTCTAAAAAATATGAAACTGCGGAAACTATGACTTATTCCGTAATTGAAATTCTTCTCATAAATCAGTGTTTCCATAAACTCTGCCCCAATAATGTTGTACTTATTCAAGAGTTTGCAATTATTATAAGAAAAATAAAACAGATTGTCAATTTGACAACTTCAAAATTTGTACAAATCTTATTTGAGTGATAGTAGTAACAGGTGACTGGTGACTGGTGACTAGTGACTAGTGACTCATGACTGGGAAATAAAACCAGGGATTAGTAACTAGGCCCCAGGGATTAGGAACTACTCAATGATCTCTGTTGCGTCATAGCAGTAACAAGAATCTACCTTCGCCCCAGTCACCAGTCACTAGTCACCAACAAAAAAGGACAACGTCCTCTATTCACTGATACAGGCATTGTCCTACTTTTTCGTTTAATTCAATTTTTCTTTCAAGAAGGAAATGAAGGTACTGGCAGCGCGGCTGAAGGGTTGGTTTCTTCTCCAGGCCAGGGCGGTGTGGAGCGGTTGTTTTTCTCCTGACAGGGGCCGGAAGCAGATGCGGGATTCGTCCAGGAAGGGAATGACCCCTTCGGAAGTGAGGAAATAGCCCATGCCTTCATCAATCATAATGGCTGCATTGTTGGGAAGGTCCACTTTGATGGGCACGTTGGTATCCCAAATATCTCCTGCACCGTAGCACAGTTGGGCCACATCCAGGTCTTCGCGGAACGATTTAATCAGCACTTTTCCTTTCAAATCTTCCGGGGAGATTTCTGTTTTTTGCACCAATGGGTCATCGGCTCTCATATACACGCCGAAACGCATGGGCTTCCCGATGGGCAGAAATTCATATTTCTCCACATCAAAAGGCTGCACCAAAAGGCCTACATCGACGCAGCCGTGATCCAGGTAGTCGCAAATGTAAGGCGTGATGTCGGTGTAGAATTTGAAGTGTACTTGGGGATGTTCTTTTTGGAAGGCTTTGATGAGCTGAATGAAATCGCGGGACGCAGCCAAGTCGCCACCGGCGACACTGATGGTGCCTTCCAGATTCTCTCCTGCCTGGGTAACTTCCATTTCTGTTTTATCCACCAAGTTGAGAATTTCTTCTGCCCGGCGGCGAAGCAGTATGCCTTCCGAGGTCAGTTCGATTTTCCGTCCCCCACGGACCAGCAGAGGCACTCCCATTTCTTTTTCCAGTTCTGCCATTTGCCTGGACAGCGTAGGCTGGGTGATGTGCAGTCGGTCTGCCGCTCTGGTAATGCTTTCTTCTCTGGCGACCATGAGGAAATATTTGAGCACACGAAATTCCAAAATTGCCTCCTATGAGATGAATTCGATAGAATAACAAAGAGGGAAAAGGTTAGCCTTTCGGGTAGACAATACTATTAAGTCAAGCGCAAATATGCCATGATTTCTTTCATGCAAAAGGTTCTGAGGGTTCTTAAGGTTCTCACGTTCCTCAAATGAGATGTTAACGCCACCGTTTATAGGCACATTTGAGAAACCTAAGAAACCTTAGAACCTTCAGAACCATTAGAAACCTGTAGACTTACTGACTCAGCACTTTTAAAAGCTGTATTTCCCTTCATAAATCAGTTCTTTCACGAAGTTTGGCAGCACGAAGCAGCTTTTCTGAATGCCTTTGTTGTAGTATTTCATGGGCTGCGGTGGTTCTCTGTCGATGGTCACGGTCAGTGGATCATATTTCTTGGAACCAATCATGAAGGAATGCATGCAGGCCGGATAAATCGGTACGTGGGAGAAATACATCCGCACAATAGGAAATACGTCTCCCATGGCTTCAAATACGTCATGAACGGTTTTCTGCTGCACAATCGGCGATTCGGTTTGCTGCACAATGAGTCCATCTTCCCGAAGAGCCGCTTTGGCGCTCTTGTAGAAGTCTCTGGTGAAAAGTCCTTCTCCCGGTCCAATGGGATCGGAGCAGTCGATGATAATCACGTCATAGAAATCTTTCACCGATGCAGCAAAAGCAATGCCATCGCCGACGTGGACATGGAGTTTTTCCGGTGGGTCCAGCAGCACTTTAGAAATGGTGGGGAAATATTCTTTGGAGAGCGCAATGACCCGTCCATCGATGTCACACAAATCCACTTGCTTCACGCAGTCGTGGCGGCACACTTCTCTTGCCACACCGCCATCGCCTCCGCCGATAATCAGCACCCGTTCTGGATGGGGATGCATCATCAGCGGCACATGAGCAATCATTTCATGGTAGGTCCATTCGTCTTTCACAGAGGTCTGAAACACCCCGTCCAAAATCAAAAGACGGCCATACTGTTCAGTTTCTGCAATCTGAATGTGCTGGTACGGGGTCTGCTCTTCATGGAGCATTTTCGTAATGGTCAGTGATAATCCCTGGTGGTCATTGGCCCATTCGGTGACAAATTGTTTCTCTGCCATAGGTTTATTCCTTAGTTTCTTCTGCTGGTTTTTCGTCAGCATTTCTGTTGGCTTCTGCATGGTCGAACAAATTGGCCGCACTGATTTCTTCCGTTTCTTCCGTAGCAGCAGCTGGTGTTTCTTCCGGAGCTTCCGCCGTTTCTTCTGCCGGAGCGGTTTCAGCTGGGACTGCTTCTGCCGGTGCTTCTTCCTGCTTTTCCGGAGCCGGCTGCGCTGGCTGAGCAGCCGTGATTGGGGTCTGAATGGTCTGCGGTGCTTTTACCGATTTAGCGGATTCAATAAGAGCCAAGGCGGATTTGAAATTAGAAAGGAGCTTTTCGATATACAGGTTCATATCCCCTTCTGCTTTCAGCAGGTCTGCGTTCATCTTCCGACGAGCCGCTTCCGCATCGGATACAATCTTCTGTGCTTCATTCTGTGCTTCTCGTACAGAAAGTTCTGCTTCTTTGTGGGCATTTTTCTTTACGTTATCTGCGGTTTCCTGGGCCATGATGAGCGTATTGGACATGGTGGATTCCATTTTTTCGTAATTGCGAAGTTTCGTGCGAATGGCATCCATTTCTTCTTCCATGGTGCGATGTTCCCGATAAATTTTTTCATAATCGCTAGCCAGTTCTTCCAAGAACGCATTCACTTCATCCTTAGAATACCCACGAATCTGTCCAGAAAAGGTCTTATTATGAATATCCATTGGTGTAATCATATCTTATTCTCCTTTGACGTATACATCCATATAGCATGCACACGAAATAGTAAATGAGTTAGAAGTGAGAAGTTAGAAGTGAGAAATGGTGGTAACGGCACACAATTCGTATAGCGCCGCATTTTATAAAAAAGGGTATTGGGGCGCTTTCAAATTTTCTTGCGCCCCTTCCGACATTTCTAACTTCTAACTTCTCATTTCTAACTGCATTTATTTGTATCTTTCAATCAAAAGTCCCGTTCTGCCCTTGCGGCTGGTGCCGGTTTCTTCTTTGATTTCGATGCGGCCACGACCGCGGATACTGATGACATCTCCCACTTTGACTGTCTGGGAAGCACTTTTAGCGGGCTGCCAATTCACTTCTGTCCGTTCATCTTCTACGGCCTGGGCCATTTTGGAGCGAGAAATCCCAAAGCCGGCAGCACCGACGGCATCCAAGCGCAAAGATGCCACAGTGGCCCGCACTTCTTTGGCGGTTTTCTTCGGTGGCTGGATGTCTTCCATGGGTATTTCTTCTACCTTGACAGGAACCATAGCCACTTTGAGGAAATTGTCTTTCACCCATTCTGCCATAGTGCTGTCCACCAGAATTTGGCATCCAGCGCCCTGCATAAGAATATCACCTAAAATGGAGCGATCGATTCCCAGTCCCATGAGGGACCCCAGCACATCGCGATGTCCAATCAGACGATATCGGCCGTCCCAAGTGACAGATAGCAAAGTAACGCCAAAATCGATGGGACCATCATAATCGTCTCTGGCAAAAGCGATACGCACCCGTTCTGCTTCGTGGTAGCCGCCGAAACTTTTGGCCATTACGGTCTTCATATGGGCTGCAATGGTCTGTCCAATCTGTGCCGCAAAGGGGGACATGAAAGGACCCACCGCAAAAGGACGGCCCCGATCGACCGAATCAGCCAAATCCAAAAGACGGATAGCCATCTCCTTCGCCTCGTCTCCGGTCGCAGCAAAATACCGGAGAATCTTTTCTCTATCTTTCATACAAACCTCAATCTTTGATTTCTTATGTATCACTTGTCCTGTAATGGAAAGCATCATAGAGTGAGAAATGAGAAGTTAGAAGTGAGAAATGGTGGTAGCCTGACACAATTCATATAGTCAGGCAAATATTATACATATGAATATGTAATGCGGTGCTTTATAATTTGTGCACCGCCGCCATCATTTCTAACTTCTCACTTCTAACTTCTCACTGCTTTTTTGCCATACTATCGGATTTATCCAGGCAGGCTTTGACGCCATCCATAAGAGCTGCCCTCAGGCCATCTCTTTCCATGGCATGAATCCCTGCAATGGTGGTACCCCCTGGGCTGGTGACCTGATCACGAAGCTCAGCGGGATGTTTCCCTGTTTCCAAAACCATCTTGGCTGCTCCATACAAGGTCTGAGCGGCTGCTTCGATGGCCAATTTTCTAGGAAGACCAATGAGCACCCCTGCATCGGCCAATGCATCGATGATAACGAAGGCGTATCCAGGACCTGCCCCAGAAAGAGCTCCCAATTCATCGAGCTGCCGTTCTGTCACCACTGCTTCTCGCCCCAAAGCAGCAAAGATGTCTTCTGCTTCGGCGATAAAAGCGGCAGAAGCCAATTTCCCTGGCGCAATGGCTGCCATGCCTTCTCCTACGGAAGCGGGGGTATTGGGCATGACGCGAATCACTTCGGTCCCTTCCGGCAGGCCGTTTTCCAATGTTTCCAGTGTCACAGCGGCAGCAATGGAAAGAACCCGGGATGGATGATACCGGGATATGTCTTGCAGCACCGAAGGAATGATGTTTGGCTTCACTGCCAGAATCACCAAATCCGCGTCGGCTATTTCTTTTCCTTCTGCAGAGAAAGAAACGCCGTACTGGGCCGCCTTTTCTTTAGAAGCTTCCAGAGAATGCTCCTTCAGAAATACTTCTTCTTTTTTCCATAGGTGTTTAGCCAGGCAGCCAGAGAGGATGGCTCCCCCCATGGCGCCACAGCCAATGAGTATGATTTTTTTCATCTGTCCGGTCCTTTCCAGGTAGGAATGCCCGATACAAAAGCCAGTTTATCTTTATCGAGCTGCACACTTTCCGGTGCGCAAATCAGGACATCATCATTTAAGAGTTCAATGCTTCCATGAGCCATGTAAATGGCACCGCTCATGAAATCCACGAATCGACTGGCTGTTTCATCATCTACACTATCATTGAGTACCACAATCACAACCAGTCCCTTTTCCAAATCTTCCACCGCACGGCGGGCATCTCCATAGGAAGAGGGGGTTAAAATGACCACTTCCAGGGGGCGGATGCTCCTTACAGGCAGCGCGCCTGCCTCAGGGAGTTCATCCGTATCTTCTGGAATTTGTGGTGCTTCACTGAGTTCATCCTGGCTGACGAATTGGTTTTTGAACCATTCGAGGCCGCTAGATAAAAAAGACATTAGGCTTCCGGTGCCTGTGGCCCCTGAGGAGCCTGAGCGTTCCACTGCGGAGTCGGAGCGGCTGCTCCCTGCTGCTGATCAGTATAAGCAGCAAAGTTTTCACGAGATACGCTCATGTTATTTGGCGCGCAGAGATAAATGCTTTCCGAAATCTGGTCAATGCGACCATCCAAGGCATACATAATCCCCTGGACAAAATCAACGATGCGCTGGGCTTCATCAGCATCGGTTTTTTCCATATTCATCACTACCGGACGCATGGCTTTCAGATGGTCACCGATTTTTTCTGCATCACTGTAGCTCTTCGGGCTGACCACAACCATAGTGTATGGTTTGGCTGCCTGGCGGGGTACTGCACTGCGGCCAATGCCACGAACAGCCGCCGGACGGGGCGGAACCGGAGCCGCCGGATTCACCGGAGCGGTTTCTTCCGCCATTTCTTCTTCCTCTAATTCTTCATCATCGTGATCAACAAACTGATCTTTAAACTTATCTAACAAGCTCATGCTCTTTTCTCCTCTCAATAATACTAATGATACTGGCGCTCACCAAAGATAGCGGTTCCGATACGAACCATGGTGGCTCCTTCTTCAATAGCAATTTCAAAATCATGGGTCATTCCCATGGACAGGATAGCAATCTGCCCTTTCGGGAAATAGGTTTTCAAGGTTTCCCACATCTGGTGGGCCTTGTGAAATACAGGCCGCGTCATTTCTACATCTTCGTAGTTCGGCGCCATGCACATCAGACCTACCACATGCACATGGGACAAGGTCTTTGCTACTTTCACAACCTCTTCCATGTCAGCTGGCACGAGGCCATGCTTGCTTTCTTCACCGGAAATATTAAACTCCAGCAAAATATCCTGCACTTTCCCGATTTCCCCAGCCCTTTTATCGATGTCTTCCATAATAGAAATAGAATCCACAGACTGAATCAAATCGGCCATAGCCACCGCTTTTTTGACTTTATTCTTTTGCAAATGTCCTTGCAAGTTCCAAATCACAGGAACTGTAAGGATTCGGTGCTTTTCTTCCATTTCCTGAACACGGTTCTCACCGACCTCTTTCACGCCCAACGAAATGGCTTCTTCCATATCTTCGATGGGATGGAATTTGGTCACTGCCACCAAGGTCACATCCTGCCCGTAGGGAGAACGTTTCCTGGCTGTCTCGATCCGCTCCATGACATGGGCTAATCGTTCTTTGATTTCGGACATAGCCCCACCTTCTTTTATTGGAAAATTGAGTACAACTCTTTCCATAAGAAACAGCTATACTTATTAGTATTATAGCACAGAAATTTCTAGAGAAAAACCGGAAATTTCACACAGGGTATGTGTCAAGTTTTACTC
>DBLC01000128.1:14858-23438 GCA_002297935.1 Dialister sp. UBA734 | reverse complement strand
TTTCCCCTCTATCTATATAATCAAAAATTTTCCGAAAAAAACGAACATTTAAAGATTAGACTTCCATTAAATCAGTTCGCAGCAGGCAGTTTCCAGTTGGCAGTGTTTTCTGCCTACCGCCTACTGCTCACATTTTCTAGCGTTCTTTTCTTCCCTCCAGCGTAACTTCTCTCTTTCCCGTCATGGGGGCCGTAGTGGAGGAATCTTTGTGTTATTCCTTGCAGCTCTTTGTTCCTCTTACGGTATAAAATGAAACTTCCCGTTTTAGTATGTCCACTATTGACACTAACATTCCTAATTCCTCATTCCTAATTCCTAATTACATTTCCCCTCTACTATATAAAACGGAAATTTCACGAAAAAAACGAACATTGGAAGATTAGAATTTGATTATTTTTGATTTTGTTGTTGGTTGTCTGTTGTTAGTTGTGGGGTTTATGCTCCGAGTTCGTATGGCACAATCTGCACAAATGCAGAGCGTCATGGGTTTACGGTTTAGGGTTTGTAATCATCAATCAAACCTTAACCCCTAAACCCATGCCACTTCCTCCTTGGCAAGTTGTCATCCATGGGCTCGGCAGGTAAACCAGCAACCAACAACAATCCCTAGTCACCAGTCACTAGTCCACCAGTCACCATTTCCCCCCTCCATATATTTACATTGCAGAAGTCCCTCAAAATCACAACATGAAATTTTTAAATTTTTTATGAACTTCATAAGTATACGCCCCAGACGCTAAGTCTCGTGTTATACCATCCTTCTCTCATTCCACCTTTTATAAAAACGAAAAAGATTCCTCCACGTTGGTCGGAATGACGCTATAGATATACTGGCTTTATAAAAGTTGCATGTTTTCGCCTATCAGTTAGCCTCATATGCATTTCCTAGCGTTCTTTTCTTTCCATCCAGCGTTGTTAAATTTTTCCGTCATTCTGAGCCGCCCGTAGGGCGAAGTCAAAGAATCTTTGTGTTATTCCTTACGGTTCATTGTTTTTCTTTCGGTTTAAGATGAGACATCCCGTTTTAGTATACCCGCTAATGAATCCACCATTTCTTATTACAAACGTCCTACTTTTCCTTCTATGGTATAATAAAATAAGTATTTCATACTATTTATTTCTTATATGTCCTTATGATACAAAAGGGGACTACTATCACAAGGAGAACGTATATGACAAATAAAAAGAAGAAAACGAACTATGTCCAAGGGGCCATCGCGGTGCTGGCGTTGGTTCTGATTGGCCTCATTGTATATATGATGATGATCGTGTCGGACATCCAGGGGACGGCGCGGATTGTCAATTATGCCGGTCTGGTCCGCGGGAAGACCCAGCGGGTGGTGAAGCTGGAAATTTCTCGGCAGCCCGAAGATGAGATGCTGCAAAGTGTGGAGTCCTTTATCCAAGGCCTTCGGGAAGGGGATAAGGAGCTGCAGCTGGTCAAGTTGGACGATGAGGCCTTCCAGGACAAAATGATGGAACTGGACAATTATTTCTCCCTATTGAAACAGGAAATATACAAAGTCCGTGACGTCGGGCCGGACCAGACGGAAATCATTCCCATCAGTGAGCATTTCTTCAACATTTGCGATGAAGCTACGGGACTGGCAGAAGCCTATTCCCAGCGCAAAGCCTCTTCTCTGTCTATCTTGGAGAAATATATCACCGCTGATATCATTATGCTCATGTTCCTCATTGGGGCCGAGCTGTTTCGCATGGTTCGTTTTGCCATGCAGAACAAACTGCTGCAGAAAAAGGTCTATTTGGACCAGGCCACAGGGCTGCCTAACAAGAACAAATGTGAAGAGCTGCTGGACGATCCATCCCCAGCGGCGGAAAATATAGGCGTCCTCAGTTTTGATTTGAACAATTTGCGGCGCATCAACAACAGCATGGGCCACGAAGCCGGCGATGCCTATATTCGCCGTTTCGCCATTTGCCTTCGTGATGCCATGCCGAAGGAACATTTCGTGGGCCGTGCCGGTGGCGATGAATTTTTGGCCATCACCTATGGGCTGAAGGAAGAACAGCTGAAGCAATGCCTCGCCAATATCCGCGCCCAGATGACCGAAGAATCGAAATCTCATCCGGACACCCCGCTAAGCTACGCCGTAGGTTTTTCTTTGGCCGCCAACAATCCAGGAAGTCCCCTGCGGGACCTTTTCATCTTGGCGGACAAAAACATGTACATCAATAAGAACCACGTGAAGCGAGAGGAAGCGGCCGCAGAGAAACGGCTGGATTTCCAGTTGCTGAAACTGGTGAATCGGCACGGAAAAAACTTTGCTGCCTGCCTCTATTGCGATGCTAGGCTGGATACGTACCGCACCATTCGCGGAGGCGATGATTTCTTCCTTGCCTCCGATGGGAGTTATTCCGGCGCAGCGGAGCAGCTGGTGGAAGAACAGGTCAATAAAACCGATCGCCCCACCATCCGAGACGCGCTCTCCCTTTCCCATGTGCAGCAGTCGTTACAAAAACCGGAGGACTTGCTGGAGCTTTCCTATGACATTGCGGAACAGGGGCAGTACAACCGAGTCACTTTGATTCCTGTCGATTGGGATGAAGAGGGGCAGCTCCACCATTTCCTCATGGCCTTCCAAATGATTCGAGAAAGCGACCATCTCACGCTGAACGCCAAAGAGCAGCTCACGTTGTACTATGAACAGCTGAAACAATCCATCTTGGAAAATGACAGCTATGTAGACGCCCTCTTGGATATGGCAGGCTGCATTTACACAGTCAATCTGACCAAAGACATTTTGGAGCGAAGCATCACGCCTACGAGACGACAAAATGACGTGCAGGAACTTTTCATCGACTATCCGCTCCCCTGTCCTTACATAGATTATTGCCATGCCTATTTGCCAAAAGTGACCAAAGAAACCTTAGGCAGCTACCGACTCACCATTGATTCCAAAGCGTTGCTCCACCGATTTGCGGCTGGCGAAAAGCATCTCACCGTGGAATATTGTCTCCAAGACGAAGACGGCTCCATCCGGTGGATTCAAAAGACCGTGCTGATGACACAAACCGTGGTGTTTGATACCGATGCCCAAAAAGAAATGCCTATGGTCACCGCCATCGTTCTGCTGCAGGACACCACCCAGAATCACGCCAAAGACGAAGCCGAACACGCCCGTCTGCAGACCGCCCTGGATGAAATGAGCACCGCCAATCGGGCGAAAACAGAATTTCTTTCCCGCATGAGTCATGACATCCGCACCCCACTCAATGGCATCATTGGGCTTTTAAAAATCAACGAAGAACATTTCGATGATAAAAATCTGGTCTTAGAAAACCAGGGCAAAATGCAAGTGGCCGCCAACCACCTGCTGTCTCTCATCAATGATGTATTGCAAATGAGCAAACTGGAAGAAGGCCACATCGTGCTGGCCCACGAATACATCGAGCTGGACACCCTCATGCATGATATCGAAACCATCATCATCAGCCGGGCCACCGAAGCGGGCCTGTCCTGGGTGGACCAGACAGAGAAATCGGCCTTCCCGTCCCCTTATATCTATGGCAGTCCTCTGCACCTGCGGCAAATTTTCCTCAATATTTACGGCAACTGCATCAAGTACAACCGCCCCCACGGAAGCATCACCACAACGGTGGATTTCCTGGGCGAACAGGACGGACGCTGCACTTACCGTTGGACCATTTCCGACACTGGCATCGGCATGAAACCGGACTTTGTGAAACACATCTTTGACCCCTTCGTGCAGGAGCGAAAAGATGCCCGCAGCGTCTACCAAGGCACCGGCCTGGGCATGACGATTGTGAAGAAATTGATCGAGCAAATGGGCGGCACCATCACCGTCACCAGCGAAATGGACAAAGGGTCTACTTTCACCCTAATCATCCCCTTTGAAATTGCCCCACCGGAAACACAGCAGGCAAAGGAAATACCGGTCAAGAGCGATATCCACGGCCTGCACCTGTTGTTGGTAGAAGACAACGAACTCAATGCAGAAATCGCCGACATGCTCCTCACCGACGAAGGCGCTACGGTCACCCGAGTCAGCGACGGCCGAGAAGCACTGCACACATTCCAAGACAATCCAGCCGGCACCTTCGACGCCATCCTGATGGATATCATGATGCCCGTCATGGACGGCCTCACCGCCACCAAGGAAATACGGAAACTTCCTCGAAAAGACGCCCAAACCATCCCGATCATCGCCATGACCGCCAACGCCTTCGAAGAAGACGCCAAACGCTGCCTAGACGCCGGCATGAACGCCCACCTGGCAAAACCACTGGAGATGAATAAAGTGGTAGAGACCATTGGGAAATATTGTAAGGGCAATTAGGAATGAGGAATTAGGAATGAGGAATGTTTGTGGCGGCGCACAACTTATGAAGCACCGCATATTTAAAAGGGTTATTATTGTACCCTTTTTCCTTTTCTAACATAGACCTTTGGCCGCTTGCGGCAAGGTTAAAGGGGGTATATAGGGTTATGTGCTTACCGCCATTTGTATTTGAAATACGAATGATAGGTCCGTAGGACATCACACCATCTGTGCCATCCTATTGTTAAGAAAAGGGGCATGATCTCTAGCGTCATTTCGACCGATGGGATTTGTGCGGAATGACGCTGTAGAGTAGTTCGGTACTATGTTAGACAAAAGTGGAGAAATCTCAAACCTCTAGCGAGATTTCATCCAGCTGAATAGAGCCGTAATGGGATAGATTCAGCTAGTACCTTTACCGCTAGTGCTTTAAGATTTCTCCACTTCTGCCCAATATAGAACCAAACTACACTGCATCCACATCAAGCACAAATCCCATCGGTCGAAATGACGTTTTCCTAGAATCACATAATTCCTAATCCCTAGGGCCTAGCTACTAATCCCTAAAATCCCAGTCACCCAATCATTATTATGCAGCGCTTCCAAATTTTATTGCGCCGCCACCACCATCAAAAAAATACCGCTACTGACTGGAGTATACCCCAATCAGTAGCGGTATTTTCAATTTGTTAGATATTGTAAAGAGGTAGAATCAATACCCCTTTATCTTTCAGTTGCATGACAAATGATGAAATCGGAATTTGCACAATAATAACCTTTGCCGCCATCCTTTTTCATTCCAAGAGACGCAGCCGCTTGCCCCAATTACCAGTTTCTGAATTTAGCTGGTGGGTTGTACAGTCCGCCGGACCAGTCAACCAGGTCTTTCATGTTCTTAGCAGCCAGCAGTTCTCTGGTAGCAGAGGACGGGTCGAAACCGAAGTCTTCTGGTTTCTTTACGATGCCTTCTTTTCTGAGTTTCTTGGTGATTTCCGGATTTTCCAGTTTGCCCACTTCGGTCTTGCCAGCGATGGCACGGATAGCGTCCATTCTTTCTTCCATGTTGTGGCATTTGTGGAGGTAAGCGATACCTTCTTCGGAAACGATATGGGTCAGGTCATCGGAGTAAATCATGATTGGTTCCAGATCCAGGTTAGCGTTCTTCTTCAGAGCCACTGCATCCAGCTGGTCTACGAAGCCAGGGAAGCCTTTGGCGGAAACGGTGGTAATCATCTGAACAACCAGTTTCTTACCGCGGTTTCTGTCGCCCATGAGTTCGAAGCGGTTAGCCACTTCTTCACCGGCTTTCTTCCATGCCGGGGTGACATGACGACGGCCTTTGGCATCGCAGCCCATGTTCGGAGCGCCGCCGAAACCTGCTACGTTGTTCTTGGTTGCAGTGGAGGAGTTGCCGTAACGGTCAATCTGCATGGTGGAGCCGATGAACATATCAGCTGCATAGTGACCAGCAGCCTGGCAGAACGCACGGTTGGAACGCATGGTGCCATCCGGTCCGATAGCGAAGATGTCTGGACGAGCTTTGATGTATTCTTCCATACCTACTTCGGAGCCGAAGGAGTATACAGCCTGTACCCAGCCGGTTTCGATGGCCGGAATCAAGGTCGGATGTGGATTCAGTACCCAGTGGGTGCAGATCTTGCCACGGAGGCCCAGGGATTCACCGAAGGTCGGGAGCAGCAGTTCTACCGCAGCGGTATCGAAACCAACGCCGTGGTTCAGTACTTTGACGCCGTATTCAGCATAGATGCCTTTGATAGCCATCATGGCTTTCATGATGCGGTCGTCGGTAATCTTTGCTGGATCTCTGGTGAAGAGTGGGTTCAACATGTATGGGGTCGGGCTTTCAATGACGAAGTCTACCCAGTCAGCTGGGATATCCACTCTTGGGAGTTTGTCTACAATTTTATTAACCTGGAATACCACGATGCCCTGGTTGAATTTGGTCGCTTCTACGATAGCTGGGGTATCTTCGGTGGAGAATCCGGTGTAAATATTTCCGTCTTTATCTGCTGCATCAGCGCAAACCAGGGATACTCTCGGTACCAGGTCGATGAAATAACGGGAATACATTTCCAGGTAGGTATGAATGGCACCCAGTTCTACGCCGTCATTCTGTACCATCTGTGCCAGACGTTTGCCCTGGCTGCCAGCGTAAGCGAAGTCCAGTTTTCTAGCGATGCCTTTGTCAAATACATCGAGATGTTCCGGAATGGACAGGGTGGACTGAATCATATGAAGATCATGCACTTTTTCTGGATCTACTTTGCAAAGTTCTTTAGCAAGGAAATCAGCCTGTTTCTGGTTGTCCCCTTCAATGTTCACTTTGTCGCCAGGACGAAGGACAGCTTCCAGCAGTTTGGCTGCATTGGCAGCATCAACAATCTTGCCGTCTGCGTACACAGCACCTGCTTTGATTCTTTCAGCGGTGTCATCGCCTCTGGTGTGCCAGTTCTTATTGCATGGTTTAATTTCTAACATGAGTAAACTTCCTTTCAATAAAAATGTAGGATAAACAATAATATACAGGTTCTCATTATTATTGAATATATATCTTGTACGTTATATGTATTATCACAAGAGAAGTAAGATGTCAAGTTTATTCCTCGTTGTTGGTTGTTAGTTGTTTGTTGTTGGTGAGAGAACGCCAAACAACAGACAACCAACAACTAACAACAAGATATCATTCCTATTCTGCGGTGCTATATGAATTGTGCACCGCCACCTTCATTACGCACTTTTAGAAAATCATTGCGGTCAGGAAATAGAAGATCGATGGGAAGAGCAGGCAGCCCAGACCGGTGAAGAAGGTAGCAGTCATAGCGCAGTATGGAACCAGTTTCGGGTTCACAGCAGCCATACCTGCCGCAGTACCGGAAGTGGTACCCATCATGCCGCCGAATGCCATAGCAGACTGTGGATTATTGATGGACAGTGGTTTTGCCACAAATGGAGTAACCACCATAACCAGCACAGATTTCACAACGCCGGCAGCGATGGAAATAGCGATAACTTCAGAAGAAGCACCCAGAGCAGCCCCAGTGACAGGTCCCACTACGAAGGTAGCAACCCCAGCACCGATGGTCACCAGATCTACGGCACTGGTGTATCCCAGTGGGTAAGCCACAGCGATACCAGCCACGAGGCAAACAAATTCGCCAATGAAGAGGGAAGCTACACCTCTCCAGCCAACTTTTTTGATTTCACGAAGATCCGCACCGAATGCAGTAGAAACGATAGCGAAGTCTCTGAACATAGCGCCGCCAACCAGGCCCATGCCGGCAAACAGCGGAACGTCCGCAATCCCTTTATTGCCACCAGTCAGTTCGCCGCCAATGTAAGCCAGAACCAAACCGAGGAAAATAGCAATAGCGCTGCCGTGTACACGGCCTTTGGTCAAAGCGCCCAATTTATAAGCCACATAAGTGACGACCCCCAACAGCATGAATCCGAAGACCATGCCATTTTTGACAAACAATTTAGTAATCATTGCTGCGATATCCATAATGTATCCTCTTTCTTAGCAATACTTATTAGTAAAATTTAGATAACCCCGCTAGTTTTAGGTAGCTCAGGTTGCTTAGGTTGCTTAGGTTGCTCAAGTTTCTCAAGTTTCTCGAATGTGCCAAATAAACACCAACGAATTCATCTCACTTATAAAACCTGAGCAACCTGAGTGACCTGAGTAACCTTAACTAATAGCGAATCTTTTAATAAACTGCCTCTATGAGACTACTCACTATCCCTTATTTACTCTGATCGTGAGCCAAGTCTTTGGCAGAAACTTCTTCTTTCCGTTTCCCAGCAAGAACTGGAATCAGGAGGAAGCAAACAGCTACAGCCAAGATACCACTCAAGATAGCAACCACACCGCCGGAGAGAGCAGCTGCTACGTTCTGGATAGAACTCATAGCCACAACGACCGGAATGTACATAGCGGACCACCATTTAATCCCCTGTTCTTCCGGCGCCTTCATGAGACCTTTCTTCTGTGCCCAGGCAGAAATAATAATGAGGAGAAGCATGGCAAAGCCTACCCCACCGATATTGGCTTTAACCCCCAGGAGTGCTCCCAGTACATCGCCAATGATATTGCCTGCCAAGTAACAACCAGCTAAGAGTGCCACACCATAAATAACCATAATAACCCTTCCTTTCTTACAACAACTTGAGCGTCTCTATTTCAAGCCTCCCTCTCCCTTCATGAGGAGGCTATGGAAACACTGATTGAATCATGGTTTGAAATTATTCTTGAATTTTT
>DBLC01000128.1:12123-14827 GCA_002297935.1 Dialister sp. UBA734 | reverse complement strand
TAAGGATTTTCTTGACGATGCTTTGAATAAAAATTCTTATAATTTCAAACTCTTTGATTAAATTAGCGTTTCCGTAAGTACAGCTTATGTTCCTATCAAACATCTTTTTCCATTCTTATTATTTTGTTATAATAATAGGAACTGCAGAGTGGTTTTCACGCTCTTCATTTTTACCATCCATAGTATACGGGATGAAAAAATGAATTCAAAATTTTTTAAGGTAAGATGCATGAGTCAAAGGGTAACATGCATAGCACCGCGGTATCATGCATTGTGAGTTATCATTTGCAATTTTATCATAATCTCAAGGTTCTGGTAGCATGATTTCGATGGATTTTCATCTCGATGATTTCTTTATCGTAAGGTTCTGTTGGGACATGGTCCGATGGATTCTCATCTCGATGATTTCTGCATTATAAGGTTCTGTTGATACAGTGTCCGATTGATTCTCATCGCAATGATTTCTGTAATTTAAGGTTCTGATCGAAATAGAACCTTAAATTACACATCTCATCTCCCTGTTCCGCTAGCCTCCCCATCGCTACAGAACCATTTATATGCGGCGCTTCCAAATTTTGTGCGCCGTACCGCCATTACGCATTTCGCACTACGCACTACGCATTTATATAAACAAAGGAGCCCACTGCCATGATGAATTTCTCCTGGATCGTCGGCATACAGCATGTCTGGTTTGGCATTTCCATATTTCTACTCCTGCTGCTTCTGGTGGCTCGTACCACTTTTTTCCGCGAAGCCATTTCCGCAAAGCACTTTGAACGAAAACACATTGTCCTTCTCAGTGTGATTTTTTCCCTCATGGGCCTTTGCGGCACCTATTGGAACGTCAGCGCCGGCGGCGGTATCATCAACTTCCGAGCCGTTGGCATCATCCTGGGCGGTTTCGTCGGCGGGCCAGCGGTTGGTACGGTGGTGGGCATTGTGACAGGGATTCACCGTGCTTTCTTCATTGATACCGACGCGGCCTTTGTGCACGGCGGACTTTCCATCATCCAAGGGATGGCCGCCGGGTTCCTGTCCAGCAGACTCAAAAGTCACCATCACAATTTATGGATGTGGAGTTTCCTGGATGCCGCCGTTTTGGAATTGCTCTTCTGGCTGTTCTTTGCGTTCCTCACCTGGCCCGATACGGTGGCTCACCCGTGGGATTTCTTTGATTTGTCCATTCCGATCATTGTGACCAATACCATCGCAGTCAGCCTGTACTACATGATTTTGGAATTTTATATCCACCAGCGAGACACAGAAAAAACACAAACCACGAAAAATACCTTCAACGCAGTCATCACGTTGTTTGGCACCTTGCATGACGGCTTCAAAGCGTTCAACGTTTCCAAAGTCACCGAAATCGTCACGGCGGCGCTGCCCAGTCTGATTTGGACCGCCGTCATTTACAAAGACCAAGTCTTCACCCGCACGGCTTATAAAACAGAAGCGGACCAGAACCAGGGGGACGCAGAAATTGCCATTTTGAAATTGCAAAAATCCCTGCCCCCTATGCCCCATCTGGCCACCTTACCGGTCAAATACAAAGGGGCAGCGGTGGGCTACATCATCGCTGCCAAAAGCAAAGGGGACAATTTCACCAACATGGGCACCGAATTTCTGCACGGCATCTGTCATATTCTGGAAGCCATTTATGAATACGACAAAATGAAAGAAGAAGAAAATCTTCTGGCTGAAGCAGAAATCCGAGCCCTCCAAGCCCAAATCAACCCTCATTTCCTGTACAACACCTTAAATACCATCAGTTACTACGTCCGCAGCGATCCAGAAACGGCCCGACAGCTCATCAGCTATCTGTCCGATTATTTCCGTCATAGTCTGAACAACCCCTCGAAACTCATTCCTCTGTCGGAAGAACTGCACGTCATCGAATGCTACACCGAACTAGAACGAGCCCGCTTCGGTGACCGGCTGCAAATCACCTACGACTTCCCGAAAGACAAACTGGACCTCATCCAAGTCCCGCCGCTTCTCCTGCAGCCTTTGGTGGAAAACGCAGTCATTCACGGCATTTTCCAACGTCCCGAAGGGGGCCGCATCAAAGCAGGCCTCATCGAGCATAAAGACTATTTCAAAATTTATGTCTATGATACCGGCGTAGGGATTCCCAGAAATAAAATTTCCAAACTCTTAATCGACCACAAACGACGGGACCACATCGGCCTCATCAACGTCCACCAGCGCCTCATTTCCCTCTTCGGCGAAAAAAGCGGCCTTCACATCGTGAGCCGCGAAAATAGAGGCACCCTGGTATTCACCAAGATTCCGAAAATCGAATCTCATCCGGTCGTAAAGCCACCGGAAGTGGTAGAAAAAGTTGCCCCTACGGGGCAGAAGATTCGGATCACCACCATGTGATATGTATTGGATTAAGCGGAATAATGCGTAATGCGAAGTGCGTAGTGCGTAATGGTGGAAGGGGCGCATCAATTCATATAGCGCCCCAATCCCCCTTTTTATAAGAAAGGTTATTATTCTGCTGATTTCTTCTGAAGCACATTTTCTGCTATCATAAGCACTAGGGTTAAAAAGGTTATAAAGGGTTATGAAAATACCGTTTCCGCATAACCTTTTATATAACCCTTTTAACCTTGTCACTTGCGATAACAGGAATTATTTTGCAGAAGAAATCAGCAGAACAATAACCTTTATAAAAAAGGGCGCTTCCAAATTTTGTGCG
>DBLC01000128.1:0-12070 GCA_002297935.1 Dialister sp. UBA734 | reverse complement strand
CGCACTACGCACTACGCATTACGCATTCAACCAACTCACCCCATTGTTACTCAAAAGGAGCCATAACTAATGAAAGAAATCCGTGTCCTTGTTGCCGATGACGAATTGCCGGCCAGAGGAGAGCTGAAGTATGAACTGTCCGCCATTCCGGGCGTGAAGATTGTAGGCGAATGTGCCAATGGCAAAGAAGTGCTGGCCTTCCTTCGCACCCATCCCAATGTGGATATTCTGTTCCTGGACATTGAAATGCCCCTCATGAACGGTCTGGAATGCGCCAAGGAAATCGTCCGCATGGACCTGCCAGTAAAGATTGTCTTTGCCACCGGCTACAGCCAATTTGCGGTGCAAGCCTTTGAATTGGAAGCCTTCGACTACATTTTGAAGCCCTACGACGAAGCCCGCATTGCCCGCACCATTCACCGCCTGGCTGACAGCATCGCCGTCAAAGAAAAGCAAAAAGCTCCCGGCGAAATCGTCACTTACTACCAGAAAATTTCCCTCCAAACCAAGGACAAAACCATCATGATTTCCCCGTCCCAGGAAATCGTCCTCATTTCCACCGAGAAATCGGACCGCTCCCTGTTCTACACCACCAGCGGCATCATCGAATCCAAAATGACCCTGCGGGACATCGAAACCCTCCTCTCCCCCCTGGGCTTCTTCCGCACCCACAAAGGTTACATCGTGAACCTTTCCATGATCCAAGAAATCCAAACCCAAGACAACGGCACCCTGCTCCTCACCTTAAACTATTTCCCCAAAGAAAAAGTGCCCGTCTCCAGGCACTATATTAAAGAGTTTAAAAATACATTGCACTTAGTTTGATGAAATACGGTCATAGTCACTTGTCCCACATCTTGCTAGACTAATGGGTTATTATTCTACTGATTCCGATAGTTCAACAAATAAAATATACCGCTTATCAAAAGGTTAAAACGGTTATAAAAGGTTATGGGATTTTCGATAATCTCATACCCTTTTATAACCCTTTATAACCTTGATGGTAGCGGTATTTTTTTATTGTGCCTGTTCGTAATCCGTAGAATAATACCCCTTATAAAGTGGCGGCGCTTTATGAATTGTGCGCCGCTTCCATCATTCCTCATTTCTCATTCCTAATTCCTAATTGCTTTTCAGTGTTCCCCCTCTAACCCCTATCCATCCTGCTGCATAGGGAGCGATGTCGTAGGTTTGGAAAATGAAATAAATCCCACCGTCGTTTCCGATATAGAAATTTTTCGGCCACGATTGGATGCGGGATAGTTCTTCCTCAAAGAGAGGAATGTTTTCTGCTTGGGTTTGCTTTCGGATAGTGTCTCGTATTTCTTCTGGGCTCTGCTGCGGAATCATTTGCATCACATCCGCATAGGTGATTTTGCTTCCATCGTCCCGGAAATTTAGTCCCACCACGTAATGGGACGGATGGGCTGCCCGGGGCATCATGGTGGATTCGACCAGCACGTAAGAAAGTACCCCATGGTCACAAGCTCCCGCCTGCCAGCTCACATAGCCTTTCGGGATTCCATAGGAATCCGTTTTGGGCAACTTCTGATAAAAAGAATAAATCTCCGTTTCCACGGTGCTATTGACTTTCGCATGGGCCAAGATCGTTCCGCCGGTCCATACTGGATAAGTGGCTTCGATATTTTCCCGGCTGGCTTTTGCTTCCACCACAGAAGGAGCCGCATCACCCAATGCCGGCTGCAACGCCTCCGCACCACTACCCAAAGCACAAAACAGGGCCAACATGCCAGCTACAATACTCTTTTTCATAAACTACCTCCTTACTATAGGTTACTCAGGGTTCTCAGGTTGCTCAAGTTCCTCAGGTTCCTTGAACGTGCTGATAACTGCCTACTGCCTACTGCCTACTGCCTACATTCATTGTATCAAAAAAGACTGTATGAAAACACAAGAAAATTTCCACACAGTCTTTTATTAAAAACTCGGCCTGGCTATATAAATTGTGCCAGGCCTACCACCATTACGCACTACGCACTTCGCATTACGCATTTTCCTTAGTGAATCGATCCACAATGGTGGCACAAGCCGCATCGCCGGTGATATTGACGGCGGTACGAAGCATATCAAAAATACGGTCCACACCGAAAAGAATCGGCAGCGCATCAATGGGAATCCCCGCAGATACAAGAACAGCTACCACCAGCAGAGTCGGTCCTGGCACGCCGGCCTGTCCCACGGCCCCTAAGGTACTGGTCACAATGATGGCGATGTACTGCCCCATGGTAAGGTCCATACCATAGAGCTGGGCGATGAAAACCGCTGCCATAGCATAGTAAGCCGCATTGCCATTCATATTGATGGTGGCTCCCAGCGGCAGAGCAAAGGATGTGGTTCCTTTGGACACGTGAAGTTCCCTTTCGGTGACAGCCATATTGAGTGGCAAGGCCGCCATAGAAGAAGCGGTAGAGAACGCCAGCACCTGCACCTTCCACATGGCTTTGAAAAATTCCACATAGCCGGTGCATTTTGAAAACAGTGCCACCGAGCCGCCAATCATCACATAGGTCACCAAAATGAGCACGCAAATGTACAAACCGATGAGATATATAATCTTCATCAATACATCGTACCCAAAGCTGCCAGTCGCATCGGCCATGAGGCAGAACACACCCACCGGCGCCAGCGTCATGACAGCCATCATGATTTTGATGCAAATGGAAGTGCAATTGTCCACAATGCGGCTCATGAAATGTTTCTCTTCCCCTGGAAGCATAGCCAATGCAAAGCCCACAAAGAGAGAAAAGGTGATAATTTGCAAAATATTTCCATCGGTCAACGCCTTCACCGGATTGGCCGGCACGAACCCGATGATGGTATCCCAGAAACCAGGAAGTTCTGCCGCTTTGGACAGATCGCCCACCTGCACCGCCGCACCGCTAATGGCTGCCATATCGACACCCATGCCGGGCTGGAAGAACACACTGAAGAAAATCCCCAAAATGACTGCCACCGCCGTGGTCACTCCGTAATACAGAAACGTAACGATACCGACTTTGCCGGCGCCCTTAGAACGGCCCAATGCGGCCGCCCCGCCGACCAGGGAGAAAAATACCATGGGCACCACAATCATTTTGATGAGCTGCATAAACAGATTGCCAATGGGCGCCAACATGTGAGCACTCTTCCCCAGAAAGAGCCCCACCACGGCACCCAACACCGTAGCAATCACAATCCACGTGCCCAAATCCTTGAGCAAACTTTTCCCATTTCCTTTTTCCGACATCATAACCTCCCATTTTTTGTAGGTTGAACAGATTTCTCAAAATAAAACAGTTTGGTAATTGTTGTCAGTTGTCAGTTGTTAGTTGTTAGTTGTTGGTTGTTTGGATCCTAACAGCCAACAACTAACAACCAGCAACAATCATCTCTTTCCGTCTCTTCCTATTTACTTAGAAATCTATACAACCTTCCCCGCAATGAAATAGACAGGCACCCCGCCTGTCTATTTCTATCTACTTTAGTTATTATACCATGCACTAAAGTAATATTCTATTGTTTCAGTGATATCGATTATGCATAGAGAACATATTCTATAGGGAGAAAAAGTCATGGGGCTCTTAGGGATTAGGGATTGGTAGCTAGGCCCTAGGAAATAGGCGTAATGAAAAAGGTTTTGAAGGTTCTAAAGGTTCTGAGGGTTCTCGAATGTGCCAATTGACGCTAGCGATATCATTGATTTCTACCCCCTTCCTCAGGAAGGGGGTAGGGGGGATAGGAAGACGAAGAAGAGTTGTTGAACTAGCCGCTATCAAGAACGCCTAAACCAGTAAAGAAAAGTGTATTTCATACCGCTATAGCGAGCTATCCCCTGGGACTTTTCGCTCCGCTCAAGTCCCTTCCCCTTCCAGAGGAAGGGGATTATGGGAGAATGATACCGCTAGAATCAGGTATCACCGAGCACGCTTGCTATGCTCATGGCGAAGTATACCGCTACAGATGCCCCCTCAGCCTTCGGCAGCATTCCCCGACAGGGGAGCCAAGACGCTATCGATAATTCCGCTAGTGTCAGTATTTCCTAATCCCTAGGGCCTAGCCACTAAACCCTACGCCCTTCCCAGTCATTAGTCACCAGTCACCCAAAACAATCACTAGTCACCCAGTACCGCTTCCACCGCTTCCTTGCACAAAGCAACGCCTTTATCCAAATCTTCCCGGCTAATATTCAGCGGCGGATTGAAATAGATGATATCTCCCATGGGGCGGAGTACCAATCCCAAATCCATGGCTTTGCGGAAAATGTGCCAACCGATACGACGGGACGGATCGAAGGCTTTCTTGGTCTTCGGGTCTTCCACCAATTCGATGGCGTTGATGAGACCGATGTGACGGATTTCTCCGACATTCTTATGGTGTCCCAGGGCGTCCATCAGTTTTTCGTGGAGATATTTCCCATCTTCATTGACCTTTTCCAGAATGTGGTCCCGTTTCATGATTTTCAGCACTGCCAGTGCAATGGCGCAGCCCATGGGATTTCCTGCATAGGTGTGACTATGAACGAAGGCTTTGTGGGTACCATAGTCATCATAGAAGGCATCATACACTTTATCGGTAGTGATGGTGATTGACATCGGCATGTAACCAGCGGTGAGACCTTTAGACGTACAAAGGATATCTGGAGAAATACCGGCGTGTTCGATGGCAAAGAGTTTGCCTGTACGGCCAAAGCCAGCGGCGATTTCATCATCGATGAGAAGAACCCCGTATTCATCGCAAAGTTTCCGGAGCTTTCGGAGATATTCCGCCGGATAAATCCGCATTCCGGCAGCACCCTGGAGAATCGGTTCTACGATGCAAGCCACCGTTTCTTTACCATATTTCTTGAAACACTGCTCTGCATCTTCGAAACATTCTACATCGCAGGTTTCTCTGGTCTTGCCGTAAGGACAGCGATAACAATCGAGACCTTTGAAATGAATGTTATTCATCAGCATGGGATGGAAAATTTTCGCATACATATCCATGGAGCCTACCGACAAAGCCCCGATGGTCTCCCCATGATAGGATTCAGGGAGACACATGAATCGAGTCCGTTCCGGATGGCCGGTCTGGTACTGGTACTGAAATGCCATTTTGAGAGCCGCTTCCACGGCGGACGAACCATTGTCGTGGAACGTAAACTTCGTAAGTCCCTTCGGCAGCAGTTCTTCCAATTCCCAGGCCAGTTCGATGGCCGGTTTATGGGTGAAATTGGTAAAAATCACGTGCTCCAATTCATCCACTTGCTTCTTCAGGGCTGCATTGATTTCCGGATTCGCATGGCCCAGCAGATTGCACCACCAGGAAGAAATGATGTCCAAATATTTCTTTCCATGGGTGTCATACAAGTACACCCCCTTGGCATGGTCAATTACTACCGGTGGAAATACTTCATTGTCCTTCATCTGCATGGCTGGATGCCAAATATATTTCGCATCCTCTTTTTCCCAATCGATTGATTCACTCATGGTTTATTCTCCTTTTATCTCTCATGTGATTTGTTATTGGTTGATTGTTGTTGGTTGTTATGGTTTGCGGTTTATGTACCGAGTTCTTTTTATTCATATAGCACATACACACAGAGGCGCTGGTTTAAGGTTTAAGGTTTAAGGTTTCGCATTTTACCAAACCTTAAACCAATTTCCTCTGCCTTCCCGGCGAATCACCTCAGCAGAGCCCGGCACATAAACAACAAACCAATGAGCTTTTGTAAGCAGCACGTTGGCTCGCTAGAGCACGGCAAACAAACCATAAACCAACAACCATCAACTAGCAACCACCAACATCTTTATAACATGCCTCCAACACCTTCGGATCGCAGTGCAGTATTTCGTCCCCCTTCTGCACTTTGGCAATCACTTTGACGCCGGTGATTTCTTCAATCATCTTCACATTGTCCTCTTCCATGACGCCGCCTTTCCAATTGTTCAGGATGATGCCTTGAATCGGAATATGTCGATGCTTGATGTATTCGCAAGTGAGCACCACATGATTGATGGTACCCAGCCCCGCATCGGCAACCACCAGAACCGGCAAGTGGAGCCAGGAAATAATATCTTCCAAGTAATACACCGCTTTTTCATCATGACGAATCGGGCACACAATACCGCCGCTGCCTTCCATGGTCACATAGGGATATGTCTCCGTCACCCGTTTCCAAGCCTTGAGAATCACGTCCTTCTCCAACGGATGGCCTTCCAACTGGGCTGCCAAATGAGGAGATACCGCGTGCTGATACAGATAAGACAGAATCATGTCCTCGTCTTCCCCGATATCGGCGAATTGATTCACAAAACCCGCATCGGAAGCCGCCACAGTGGGTGCCCCGCTGATGGCCGCTTTGTAATACCCCGCATCATACCCCGCCTGCCGCATGGTCTTCACAATCAAAGCGGTCACGTAAGTTTTCCCGATATCCGTATCGGTCCCAGTAATAAAAAGTCCTTTGCTCATAATTGAATGACTCCTTTCTCTTTTGGTTGATAGTTGTTGGTTGTTTGTTGTTGGTTGTTTGTTTTACGCAACAAGTTCTTCTGTGGCAACTCGCCTTTTCCAAAGTGACATTGGTTTAAGGTTTAAGGTTTAAGGTTTTATTCGGGCATTTAAACCTTAAACCCTAAACCAATGCCACTTTCAAGCCACGCTATTTCCAAATGATGAACTCGGCGAATAAACCTTCCCCTAATCCCTAGCTACTAATCCCAAATCCCTTTCATAAAACTACGGCGCTTCCCAATTTTGTGCGCCGCTACCACCATTTCTAACTTCTCACTTCTAACTTCTCATTGCTTTTTTCAGTCTTCCCGCCATGAATGCGGCCAGAATGCATAGGCAAATATCTCCCGGCACGGCCAAGAGAAAGCAATAGAGTACCACTGGCCAGATGCCAATCGGTGTGCCCAGGTAGTAATTGTTGATGAAATACACATACACCATGCCAAAGAGATAGACCACCAAGAGCCCCATCAGATTGGCAAAGAGAGTTTTCGCAAAAGAAATAGAATCACTCAATTCCACAATCCGTCCTGTCACCCAGGCTCCGGCAATGAAACCAATGAGATAGCCAAATGTAGGCTGGAAAATATACGACGGACCGCCGCCTTCCGTAAAGACCGGCACCCCCGCCAAGCCGAGAAGCACATAGAGCGCCACCGAAAGTGCCCCATTCCGACTGCCCAGAATCAATCCCGCCAACGTGGTAAACAATAACTGCAGCGTAAACGGACACACCGGCACAGGGATACGAATAAACGCCCCGATCGCAATCAGCGCAGTAAAAAGCCCGAATAGAACCATATCCTTCGTCCTACGGGCACTTCCAGTCATTACATTTTCTTTTGTCATTGTCATCGCCTCAATTGTTATATTGATATAATGAAACAGTTTACATATGAATATATAATATAACAACTTGAGTATTTGTTCAATGTTTACAATTAAGATTTGTTGTTTGTTGTTGGTTGTTGGTTTACGCTCCGCGTTCCATAGTCTCAAGAAGCAAGACTTGATATAGGAAAGGGTTTAAGGGTTTAAGGTTTAGGTAGCGCGTCAAATCGTAAACCAATGAATTTTTGTCCCCGGCAGATAGAGACGGCAGAACACGGCAGATAAACCAACAACAGTCAACCAGCAACTAACAACACCATAAAAAAGAGGCACAGTTTCCCATGCCTCTTACGTCATTACGGACAATAATATTTCTTTCCCTTTTGATTCCCACCTTCGCCAGCTATGACCTTCAATTTTCCATCTTTGACAAGAGGTTTTACATAGCGACTCATCACATAATACAACGTTTTCATCCCTAAAAAGTCAGCAATTTCCTTCTTTGTTCTTGGCTCTTTGCAAAATTGCAAAAGCCCCATTTGCCAATTGGGGTAAGAATCTATACTTTCTACTTTTTCATCTGGTACCTGACCATTAAAGAAAGTGACAATAAATTCTCCCTTTCGATTTTCGAACAAAGGAGCCGGCAGATTGGCTTCTTTCATAGCCTTACGCATCGTAGGAATACCAGAATACCGATTTTCCGATTGGGTCATTACCTCCGCCATGACGGCCAACGTAGGATTTCTCAAATCCAATCGAACTTTTCCCAAATCCTCTACGGTCATTCTGCCATACAATCCGCCTGGACTATGAATTTCCAATCGATTAGAAAAGAAATCAATTTGTATCGGTGTACCTTCTGTATAGTGACTATAATCTCGATGAATCAATGCATTCAAAATCGCTTCTCTGACCGCCGTGATGGGATACTCCATTCGATCCTTCCTTTTTCCCGTGAGCGGATCAATGACCGTATGGACCTTCATATTTCTTCGGCAAAAAGAAATAGCCCCTTCCAGCATGGCATCTAAATTTCCTTCCATTCGTTCATTATCCATAAATCGTGCCCCCGAAGGATCGGTGTCGCCGATTTCATTTCCCATAACCGCAATGGCTGTAATCGCAAATTGTGGGAAAAAACTTTGCGGATACAAGCCAAAATTCATCAACGCTGCTATCGTCGGATGACCCTGTTGTACTATATTCAACATACTCAAAATCATCTCTTGCGGCAGCTGGGCAAACTTCGGATGATCCATTTTCTTTTGGTCCACATACCGCTGGAGCAAATCGGAATCCAACGCATCGATAGACGCTCGTTCTACGATTCTCTCGTCATTTCGAATATGCTTACGAAATGTTTCGTAATTATACAACTCATAATCCGTCATAGGAAGATCCGCATCACCGGTTCTGATAAAAGAACCCTTGAGCTTTCCAGCCCCTTTATAAAAACAGGGCCTTTCAGAATAATCAATTCCAGGAATTTCGGCAGATAAAAACTGCTTTCCATCCATTTCTGCAATGGTAAATACAGCACGTACCACCGGTTCCATTTGCTGACACTGCTCGGTCACCTTCTTCTGCAAATCTTGCAAATCATAGACACCAACGGGCGCAAAATTTTGTGTTTCGTCTAAACCAAATACCAAGATTCCCCCTTCATCCTGATTAGAAAAACTGGATAAAGTGTCATACAACCGCTTGGGACAACCTTGATGCGCACTTTTGACCTCAATGGTCTGTGCTTCCGATTGCCTTTGTATGATTTGTTTGATCAATTCCTGCAAATTTTCTGGTAACATTTTTTCACCTCTTTTAGTATATTTTGATTTTTCACTATTTATTTTAGTGCAATTTTGAAGTTTTTCAAGTATTTTTTGTATTTTTAGATATCTATTTTGAAATTTTAGTATTTTTTGAAATATTTTTAGTGAGATTTAGTGTTGTTAATTGGTTGTTGGTTGTCAGTTGTCAGTTTATGGTTTGCACTCCGAGTTCGATACTCGCAAGAAGCAAGATTTGATAGAGTCATGGATTTAAGGTTTTTGGGTTAGGGGACGCGTCAAACCTTAAACCCATGAATTTTTGTCCGCGGCTTATAGAAATAGCAGAGCACGGCAGGCAAACCACAAACCCTAAACCAACAACAAAATATTTTTCAAAAACCGTGTAAAAACTCCTCTTTCCCCCGATTATATTATCGGAAAGAGAAAAAAGAGGCTCTCCTGGGAGCCAACGATTCGAACACCTTTCTTGTATTTCCTTTATATACTAATCCATGGAGAAGGGAATAAAGAAAAAGAGCGAAGCGGTGGCGGATATTCGAGTTTCTTTTTTCTCCCCCCTCTCTAGCCAGGCCTGATAGAGAGAAAACAAAACACAATAAGGTGCAGCAGAAGCCATAACAACGAGCTTGCTATACGCGACATACCATTGGACGACAAACCGTAGCACGAAGTTTAGCCGGAATCCCCGACATGAACCGTGAAATGTGCTGGTGCCTGATTCCCTGGTCTCGCTTCATAGAAGTCTCTAAAAAACGGCGGATGCTGTGCCTTTTTGTGGTGAGGCTTTTGTTGTTGGTTGTTAGTTGGTGGTTGTTGGTTTATATGCCGAGTACTTTTGTGGCAATCCGACTAGGAAAAAGAGGGAATTGGTTTTGGGTTTTGGGTTTTGGTGTGAAAGAAAAACGTCTTCCCTCATTGGGAAGGTTTCGCTTGTCTGTTAGCCTCGTATGTGTACACCCCAGACGCTGGGGCTCATTTCATACCGCTTTTCTCTCATTGTGCTTTTTATAAAAACGTTAAAGATTCCTCCACTTCGGTCGGAATGACGCTAGAGGTGATTCCGCTTGTGGCTTTGTATATAATACCGCTTGTCTGTTAGCCTCATAGGTATTCTCTAGCGTTCTTCTCTTCCTCTCTAGCATTGTTCTTCTCTTTCCCGTCATCCTGAGCCGCCCGTAGGGCGATGTCGAAGGATCTTTGTGTTATTCCTTACAGCTCTTTGTTTTCCTAATGCTATAAAATGAGACTTTTCGTTTAGTATGACATCCAGCTGACGTTACTTCTTTCAGTTAGCCTCGTATGTGTACGCCCCAGACGCTGAGACTCATTTCATACCGCTTTTCTCTCATTGTTCCTTTTATAAAAACGATAAAGATTCCTCCACTTCGGTCGGAATGACGCTGGAGGGAATACCTCTTGAGGCCTATGTATTTGATACCGCTTGTCTGTTAGCCTCGTTTGCTGGCGTTCTTTTCTGCCTCTCTAGCGTTGTTTACTCTTCCACGTAATCCTGAGCCGCCCGCAGGGCGATGTCGAAGGATCTTTGTGTTATTCCTTGCATCGCTATGTTAGCACTTGCCATTTAAAATGAGACTTTTCGTTTAGTATGACATCCAGCTGCTGTTTCTTCTATCAGTTAGCCTCATATGTGTACGCCCCAGACGCTGAGGCTCATTTCACACCTCTTTTCCTCTCATGGTGCCAAAAAAATAGCGCAAAGATCCCTCGACACGGATTCGGCCTTCGGCCTCATCCGGCTCGGGATGACGTTAGAGAGAAGTACCGCTAGAGACGCAAAAAAGAGGAGACCTCTTTCGAGATCTCCTCTTTTATTGTTTATGAAACTCCATTCTATATCGTCAGATATTAGAACTTGTAATTCAGGGAAACGGTCCAAGCGTCATCTGGATCTACGCCATTGGTGCCTTCAGCGTCAGCTGCGAAAGCATATTCTGCATGGAGCTGTACGTTCTTCTGGAGGGTTACGTTAGCCAGAGCATTCCAGAAAGTCAGGTTGGTTGCACCAGTTGTAGCACCTGCAGCTCTCAGGTTCTTGAGCATATCGGTATGCCATACACCACCACCGATGTAAACATTGCTGTCTACATCGTTATAGGAAACGGACAGATCCCAGGTACCTGGTTTCTTCCAGTCAGCTTTGCCATAGCCAAGACCTGCATTCCAAGCGGTATCATAATCTTTAGCTACAGTATTCTGATAATAATCACCGAATACGTTAAATTTCTGAACCGGTACATTCAGACCGACACCATAGATTTCAACGTTGTCTTTAGATTCTTTAGTTGCGATGTAGTCAGCATTCAACTTAGCTACGCCGAAATCATAGGCACCCTGTGCAAAGTATACATCTTTATCATTAATTTTCAGTACATCGCTAGCATTCAGCTGACCAAAGCCAGTGGTCAGAGCCAGTTTGCCATTGTTGAAAGCAACCTGTGCACCATCATAGCCTTCGAGAGCAGCGTACATCCAGCCACCCTGGTTACCGATAGTAAGAGGCTGACGGCCAAGACGTACAGATACATCTTCACCAAAGTTATGGTTTACATACAACTGAGCCATAAATGTATTGCCGTCAAGCTTATTGGATTTATCTTTATCTTTCTGTTCATCAGTCAGCCCCTTAAAGTTCATCTGGGTAACCATCTGGCCCTGTACGTAGGTAGCTTCATTAACCTGGCCTTTAACGTTGATTCTCATACGACCATCCCAAGTATCTTTGGTGTTTTCCTTGGAGCTAGAAATGTAACGCATACGAGCATCACCGGACCAGTAGAGGTTGCCGACTTTCTTTTCCAGGTTGGAAACGCGAACGCCAAGGTTTGCCAGTTCATCAGCGTATTCGCCAGCCAGTTTGTCAAGAGTTGCCTGCTGTTCTGCGTTCAGCTGGTCTTCTTTTGCCATGAGACGAGCGATGATCTGAGCCAGTT
>DBLC01000129.1 GCA_002297935.1 Dialister sp. UBA734 | reverse complement strand
CCCAATACCCCTTTTTTATAAATATAGCGCTAGCAATATCATGCACTTGGCACATGCCTTACACCACGTTCCCCCTTGAAGAAGGGGGCCAGGGGGATAGACAGCCCCAAGCGATTTCCTCACGTGTTGAGAGGAAATATGACATCTCTTCATCTCTTCTCTCACCGTTTCCCGCTTCTGCTACAGTATGTCCCTTCGGGCCATTTCTATCCCCGGCTCTTATGTTTACACCTTATATAGTGCCCCCTCTGGGGGAAAGGTGGTAGGCTTTCCTACCAAAGGGTGTGCAAGCGAACTGCATCGTTAGGAGCGTAGCGACGCAAGGATGCAGTGAGACGCCATTTCGAGCGAAGCGAAGATGGCAGCTCTAGCGGGATGAAATACTATGTTTCTCTCTTCGCACTCGGTGATGCCCGCTCCTAGCGGTAAACGCGAAGTCATTAGCGAATTTACCGCTACGGTGCTTGTCACCAGGTTCGCGTGATATGTTCATGGAGAAGTATGCCGCTAGAGCATCCCCCTCTTTGATTCTCCCCCGGCGGGGGAGATAACCGCTACAACTGAAATCGCTTGCATCACTTGGTATGTTTTCGCCTATCCGTTAACCTCAATTTATCTGCTAGCGTATTCCTTTCTATCGGTCATCCTGAGCCGCCCGTAGGGCGAAGTCGAAGGATCTTTGTGTTATTCCTAAAAGCACATTGTTGGACTAGCGAATTGAAATGAGACTTCCCGTTTTAGTATGTTCCCTACTGACTTTCTTTCCACTTATCCGTTAGCCTCACAATAAGACGCCCCAGACGCTGTGGCTCATTTCAAAAGGATAGATTCTCATTGTCCATTTAGGAATACAACAAAGATTCCTCCACTTCGGTCGGAATGACGCCGGAGAAGTAAATAATAAGAAGCATATTTCACGTTACCGCTTCTACTGAAATATGTCCCTTCGGGCCATTTCTATCCCCGGCTTCGCCGCCCCTTCTCCAAGGGGCCACATCGTATTTCAATCCATTACTTTCATCCAGCACAAATACGACCGGTCGAAATGACGCTGGCGGGTAGAGGCACATTCGGGGAACCTGAGAAACCTTAGTACCCTAAGCAACCTGAGAAACCTGTCAGCACTAGCGGAATCATCGCAGCTGCCGCCAACCCGATTATCGCAAACTCATATACAACGAAAAAGCGCAGGGAATCCCTGTGCTTTTTCAGGTCAGTCAATTATTTATTTTCTTCCTGTGGGAAAAATTCATCATGAATGGCCTGTACGGCTTTATCCATATCTTTTCTAAGGATCAGGCAAGAAATGCTGATTTCAGAGGTACTTACGATGTCGATATTGACCCCAGCGCGGCCGAGGGCGCCAAACATACGAGCAGCTACGCCCGGTTTTCCCAGCATACCAGCGCCGACCACGGAGACTTTCGCGGTGTCGTCATCATAAATGACTTCTTCCACTTTGCCGTCGTCTCTCATTTTATCCAGCACTTTTTTCGCATCGTCCAAGTCGGTATCATCCAGAGTGAAGACGATATCGGTCTTGTCGTCGTTGGAATTTCTGACGCTCTGCACAATCATATCCACGGTGATGTTATTTTCAGCCAATTCAGAGAATACGCTGTAAGCCACACCGGGAACATTTCTAAGACCCAAAACCGCAATTCTCGCTGCATGGGCATCCTGTGCGACGCCTCTGACTGTTTCGTTGATACCTTCCATTGTGCATACCTCCCGGATAATGGTTCCTTCGTCGTTGGTAAAAGTCGATCTGACATGAATCGGAATATGATATTTGATGCCCAGTTCCACGCTGCGGGGCTGCATGACCCCAGCGCCCAAACGGGCCATTTCCAGCATTTCTGTGTTGGTGATTTCCTTCATCTTGTGAGCGCCCTTCACATGGCGAGGGTCCGCAGAGTACACCCCGTCCACATCGGTGAAGATTTCGCACATATCCGCATGGAGCGCTCCCGCCAGAGCAACCGCAGTAGCATCACTGCCGCCGCGGCCCAGGGTGGCTACATCGCCATTTTTCATGATGCCCTGGAAACCAGCCACGATGACAATCTTGCCCTCTTCCAGTTCACGAACCACCCGTTCCGGCTTCACGTCATCGATGGTGGCCTTGCCATAGGCGCCGCCGGCGATGATGCCAGCCTGAGGGCCCGTCAAGGAAATAGCCGGTACGCCCAGTTTTCTGAAGGTCATAGCCATCAAGGAAATAGAAATCTGTTCCCCCGTCGCCAGGAGCATGTCCATTTCCCTGCCGTGGTTCACATCGGATACCTGAGCCGCCAACGCCAACAGGTCGTCTGTGGTATCCCCCATAGCCGATACGACAATTACGATTTTATCCCCCGGCTTACGGTCCCGGAGTACGCGGTTTGCGATGTTCAGCATCTTCTCCGGTGTCGCTACGGAGCTGCCGCCAAATTTTTTCACATACAGTGCCATTTGCATCCCTCATTTACAGAGTAAATTTATTGAAAACAGGTTGAAACAGGTTGCTCAGGATTCTCAGGTTGCTCAGGTGAATAGAGCCTTTGCCATTAGAATCACATAGACATCTTTCGCTTGTCCATGGCCTATTCTTCCCGTATCCGTTTATGTTGCACCATCGTGTCAACACAGAACTTAAAAAAATTTTATCATGTCAGATACTCGATGTAAAGCGGGAAAATGTAGGAAATTGGAATCTGTGGGTTGGTGACTAGTGACTAGTGACTGGGGACTGGGGACTGGGGATTGATGTACTAAGGGTTCTGAGGATTCTTAAGGTTCTTGAATGAGATATCTACGCTTGAGGAAATATTTCAAAAATAAGGCTAACAGACAAGCGGTAGCAAATCGCTTGACATAATCACTTTCATCTCTAGGGAAACGCTGATTTAATCAAAGAGTTTGGACTCATATGAATTTTTATCCAAAG
>DBLC01000118.1 GCA_002297935.1 Dialister sp. UBA734 | reverse complement strand
GCGAAATCATACCTACTAACGCAAAGCCTTAACTTAACAACATTGGGGTTGAGGGGAGAAGGGCGTAAGTTATGGCTAATGAATTGAATTTCACAAGAAATCCGATTTTTCGCAAAATTTTGAAATATATATTTCTTAAGTATGATACAATAAGTAAGCATGAGTTAAATGGGAAATTGTTTCTGTTCGATTTGATATAGGAACAATGCAATTTTCTAGTCTCCCAATAGGAGGTCAAAATGGCAAAAGATTATTCTTTCGACGTGGTATGCCGTACTGATTTACAGGAAGCGGCCAATGCGGTGAACCAGGCTTCTAAGGAAATTGGTACCCGCTATGATTTTAAAGGCAGTAAAAGTTCTGTTACCTTGGACGGTGATAAAATCACTCTCATTGGTGATGATGATTTTAAGCTGAAACTGGTAAAGGACATCATTCATGGCAAATTGGTGAAACGTGGCATTTCTTTGAAAAATTTGAAGGAACAGAAGAAAGAAGCCGCTGCAGGTGGTACAGTCCGTCAGGTTCTGGAATTACAGAACGGTATTTCTTCCGAAATGGCCAAGGACATTGTAAAGCGGGTGAAAGCTTCTAAAATCAAAGTAGCAGCTAAAATCAATGGGGATGAAGTCCGTGTCAGCAGCAAAGATAAGGATTGCTTGCAGGAATGCATTCAGTTTTTAAAACAGCAGGACTTGCCGGCAGATTTGCAATTTGTGAATTATCGATAATGGTTAACGGTTGACGGTTTACTGTTAACCGTTAACTGTAAACTGCTAACTATTAACAGAGGAGGAGTTATGAAACCAGAGGAAATGATAGGGAAGACGCTCAGGGAAGGTCATACCACTGGCGCTACGGCGACGGGGGCTATGAAGGCAGCGCTTCTGGCTATCAGAGGAGAATTTCCTGATCATGTGACGGTGCTTTCGCCGCAGCGGACAGAGCTCACGATTCCTGTAGAATCGGCGGAAGCCCATGGTCGTGTGGGCACCGCCACTTGTCTCAAAGATGGCGGCGATGATGTGGATTGCACTCATGGAACGGCCATTATCGTGACGGTGGAATTGACCGATACCCCAGGGCTAGTTTTAAAAGCTGGCAAGGGGGTTGGTACGGTTACCAAGCCGGGCTTGCAGGTGCAGGTGGGAAAACCGGCCATCAACCCAGGACCGCAAATTATGATGCGCTATGTCTATGAAGAACTGGTGGATAAGGACCAGGGCCTCATTGTGACAGTGTCTATCCCGAAAGGGGAAGAATTGGCCAAGCAGACCTTGAATCCTACGCTCGGTGTCATGGGCGGTATTTCCGTCTTAGGTACCACGGGCATTGTGAAACCTATGAGCGAAGAGGCGTACAAGAAATCCTTGGCACCTCAGGTGTCGGTGGTGTGGGCTAGCGGGATTCGTACTGCGGTCCTTTGTCCGGGCCGAATCGGTGAAACAGCGGCCAAGACCATGGGCATTCCGGCTGACGCCATCATTGAAACCAGCAATTTCATTGGCTTCATGATGGAACAGTGCGTGGCTGGGGGCTTTCAGAAGATGCTTCTGATTGGGCACATGGGAAAATTGGTCAAAGTGGCATCGGGCAGTTTTCATACCTACAATAGAAATAGCGATGGCCGCATGGAAACCATGGCAGCCTATGCGGCTATGAATGGCGCTTCTACCGATGTGGTACGAGAAATCATGTGCTGCACCACCACCGATGGAGCAGCTACCATTGTGCATCGGGAGGGGCTGGATTGCATTTACCAGGAAATGGCAGAACGGGCCCAGGTACGGTCTGAACGGTATATTTTCGGGAAAGCAAAGATTGGTGTGATTTTTGCCGCCATGGATGGCACCATCCAGGCAGTCAGCAGTCATGCGAAGGAGATTTTGGAAGAAGAAAAATGGAACATACATTGATTGTAGCCGGCATTGGTCCTGGTGATCGGGACTATATTCTTCCGAAAGCATTGAAAGCCATTGAAAACGCCCACTACTTGGTAGGCGGCCGGCGGGCTCTTTCGGATTATGCCAAAGAAGGACAGGAAACCTATCCCATCACGGGAAAGTTGTCCCATTTGGCAGAATGGTTGGAAAAGGTACTTGCCACCGATGATGTGGTGGTCATGGTCAGTGGTGACCCGGGGTATTACAGTTTGCTTCCCTGGCTGAAGAAACGATTCCCGTCTCATCCATTGGAAGTGATTCCTGGTATTTCTTCTGTACAGGCAGCGTTCTGTCTGATACAGGAACCCTGGCAGGGGGCGCAGTGGCTTTCTTTCCATGGCCGCATGCCAGAAGAAAAAGAAACTCGCTATGAGGCAGGCAGAAAATTGGCCTTTTTGACGGACCATGAACAAAATCCGTCTTTCATTGCCAAGTATCTGATCCAGCGGGGATGGCCGGAGGAAACGAAAGCCTATGCCTCTGAACATATTTCTTACGAGAATCAGCATATCGCCGGTTCGACCTTGAAAGAGCTGACGGCTCTTCCAGGGTTTGGTGAATCCGTCATGGTGGTGATAGGTTAAATGCAATTTGGCATCAAAGATGAGGAGTTTATTCGGGGAAAGGTACCGATGACCAAGGCAGAGATTCGGGCTATGGTGATGGTCAAAGCCGGAATCCGACCAGAGGATACAGTGGCCGACATCGGTGCAGGGACAGGGTCACTTTCCATTGAAGCCGCTCTTTGTGCGACAAAAGGAAATGTGTACTCCATTGAAAGAAATCTGGAAGGCATCGAACTGATATCCAGAAATGCAGAAAAGTTCGGCTGTCACAACATCCATACCATTGCTGGCACAGCGCCAGAGGCCATGGATGCACTGCCGGAAAAACTGGATGTGATTATCATCGGCGGTTCTTCTGGAAATATGCATGACATTCTCGATCGGTGTGAAGCGTTGCTTCCTGTCGGGGGACGCATTGTCCTCACCGCCGTGACCGTGGAAACCACCGGTGAAATTGTCAAAGAATTTGAAGGCCGTCCATTTGAGTTGGAAGGCTTCCAAATGCAAATCAATCGACTCAAAAAACTGGGCCATTATCATCTCTATGACCCTATGAGTCCTATTTTTATTTTTACAGCAGTGAAAAAGTGACTGGTCGACTAGTGACTGGTGACTCGCATATATTTTCTAGTCACCAGTCTACCAGTCACAAGTCACCTATATAATTTGAGGAGGAATGTATGATGGGAAAATTGTATTTTATTGGTGCCGGCCCGGGAGATCCAGAACTGATTACCGTGAAAGGCCAGCGTCTGATTGGCGAAGCCGATGTCATCATTTATGCAGGCTCTCTGGTCAATCCTGAAATTTTGAAATATGGCAAAAAGGGTGCGGAAGTATACAACAGTGCAACCATGAACCTGGATGAAGTGCTGAAAGTAGAAATCGAAGCACTGAACGCTGGAAAGATGGTAGCGCGCGTGCACACCGGCGACCCGGCCATTTATGGAGCCATCCAGGAACAGATGGATGGACTTCGGGCCGCAGGAATCAAAGAAGACCAGTTTGAAGTCATTCCAGGGGTAAGCTCCTTCTTGGCTACCGCAGCGGCTTTGAAACAGGAATATACCCTGCCGAGCATTTCTCAGACCGTCATTATTACTCGTATGGAAGGCCGTACTCCGGTACCGCCGAAGGAAAAACTGGCTCTCCTGGCTGCGCACCAGGCGACCATGTGCATTTTCCTCTCTGTCCAGGCCATTGACCAGGTCATGGCTACCCTGAAAGAAGGAGGCTATCCAGGAGATACCCCGGTAGCGATCGTGGCTCGTGCTACCTGGCCAGACCAGAGAATTTTCCGTGGTACCATCGATACCATTGCAGAAATTCTCCACCAGGCTGGCGTGGTTCGTCAGGCTATGATTGTGGTAGGCAAAGTGCTGGATACGGACTATGAACTGTCCAAACTGTACGACAGCAAATTTACTACCATGTTCAGAAAAGGGACAGACTGAAAAAGCAGTGAGAAGTGAGTAGTGAGAAGTTAGAAATG
>DBLC01000019.1:264-3573 GCA_002297935.1 Dialister sp. UBA734 | reverse complement strand
GGGGATAGCTCGCACTGGCGGGTTGAATGAAACAGGAGGAGAATGGTATTGGCGTCTGGCGATAGCGGATCATAGTTGGGGATATAGTAGTCAGTAGCAATCATACTAAAACGGGAAGTCTCATTCAAAATGGTTATTTTAACATGGAACTTTTGGGAAATAACACAAAGATTCCTCCACTTCGGCCCCCATGACGAAAGAGGTAAGACCGCTACTGCTGGGAAAACAACGCTAGCAGGGAAAACGAGGATAACGGGGAAGGACGTAGAGGTGACGGATGTTCCATAACCTATTAATAACCCTTTTTAACCTTGCGAAAAGCGGTTTAAATGCTATAGTGCAATTGGATAAATCACAGAGTATAACCTTTTTACCCCAGGCATATTTCTCATATACCATGTCATACCGCTAGTGAGACGTTGTAACGGAAACTGCTTTTTCTATTTTCTGTTTCAACAGGTTAGCCGCAGGGGAGAAGAGTTGGTGTCTTTTCCAAATGAAGTAGGTGCTGACCGTATGTTTAGGGGACAACGGGCGGAATATCAATGGGGAATCTGGGCCGGTGGCGATGATATGGTCATAGGCCAATGCATAGCCGATGCCTTCTTCTACCATGAGGGAGGCGTTGAACAGTAAGTTATAGGTGCCGGTGATATAGAGATCATTGATATCTTTTTGCAAATAGTGGGCGATGTCTCCGTTGTCTATGGCTTGCTGGGAGAGAATCAGTGGCACGTGCCATAAATCTTTGGGCGAAATTGTTTTTTCTTTGGCTAAGGGTGCATTTTTTGGCAGCAGAACGCCCCAGGTATCTTGATGGGGGAGGCGAATATAGTCGTAACGACGGAGATGGGAAAGAGCGGAGAGGACACCGAAGTCTAGGAGCCCCTTATCCAGTTTTTCCAGTACGTCCGCATTGTGTCCATCATATAGTTGGCAGGTGATATGTGGATATTGTGTGAGGATTTCCTTTTGAATGCGTAAAAGAAATCGCATTCCCTCTGTTTCTGCGCAACCGATGCGCACTTGTCCAGAAATGGTATCCACTCTGTGACCCATTTCTTCTTTTGTTTTATGGACGAGAGACGTGATTTCTTGGGCTCGTTTTTGCAGCAGTTTACCTTCTTCTGTTAAGGTAGTTTTTCGTTTGCCTCGAAGGAAAAGCTGCGTATCCAGTTCTTTTTCTAGTTCTGCCAATTGGCGCGACAGGGCCGGTTGGGTGATGTGCAGCGCTTCGGCAGCTTTGGTGATATTTTCTCGTTCGGCGACTTCCAAAAAATATTGAAGAACTCGTATTTCCATGGTATCCCTCCTTATGATTTGTTTGTTTCTATAGGTTGCTGGTTGTTAGTTGTTTGTTGTTTGTTGTTAGGAAAACAATCGATAACCAACAACCAACAACCAACAACAATCCACTATCATTACTTATTCTTATGATAGCTCATATTATATAAGTATTTTTCATGAAATACAAGATTTGCTATGATGAGAACAGCAAAAATTTGAGTGTTTCACGAAAGGAGATCAGATGATGAAAAAGATGGTAGTCGCTTTGGCTTTGGGGGCTTTGTTGTTGAGTTGGACCACAGTGAAAGGGGAGGATTCGCTCATGCAGGATTTGACAATGAAAGAAGCATCTATTTCAGAAATGAAAGTGGATAGCCGGACTTTTTCCGTAGATTCTTCCATTCAGACGAAAAAGGTACAGTTTGAAAATCGGTATGGTTTTACCGTGGTGGGGGATATGTACCTACCGGCCCATTTTGACCACCAGAAGAAATATAAAGCCATCGTAGTTTCTGGACCTTTTGGGGCCGTCAAGGAACAGTCCTCTGGTCTGTATGCCCAGGAAATGGCAAAGCATGGGTACGTGGCCGTTGCGTTTGATCCTTCTATGACTGGAGAAAGCAGCGGAAAAGTAAGAAATATGGCGTCTCCAGATATTTTCACAGAAGATTATAGTGCCGCCGTGGATTTTGTGACCCATTTACAATTTGTGGATTCAGAAAAAGTAGGCGCCATTGGCATTTGTGGCTTGTCCGGCATGGCCTTGACGGCGGCATCCAATGATGTTCGCATCAAGGCGGTAGCTACTTCGGCGATGTATGATATGTCAGAAAGTATCAGTGACCATTATAAAGGTGATTACTATACGCCGGAGCAGCGAGAATTGGTGAAACAGCATTTGGCGAAGGCTCGTGACTATGCGGCGCGACACGGGTATGGCAAGAAAGGGGCCCATGAATTGGCAGTGAATGAAAAAGGTCAGGTGCTCACCCAGGAGACCATGTTCCCAGATACCCTGCCTGCTGATGCCAATGCGGTAGTGAAAGAATTTTATAACTACTATGTGGGAAGAGCCTACCATCCGCGGGCCATCAATTCCAATACCTTGGCTTGGGATGCTACGACGCCCTATGGATTCTTTAACTTCCGCCTCATGGATAACATCGACGAAATCAGTCCGCGTCCGGTTTTACTGATTACAGGGGAAAAGGCCCACTCCAAGTATTTTGCTGATGCGGTGTATGCTAAATTGAAATCGCCGAAGGAAGAAATTGTGGTACCCGGCGCGACCCATACCGATTTGTACGACCAGATGGATAAGATTCCTTTTGAGCGGTTGGTCGAATTTTTTGACAAAGCGTTGGGTTAATCGCAATGAAACGAGTATTGATTATTTCTACATCCCTTCGTGACCCAAGCAATTCTGCCCAATTGGCGAAACAGTTTCAAAGAGGCGCCCAGGAAGCAGGCCATGACGTCCGATATATATCACTGCAAGGGAAAAAACTTCAGTTTTGCATGGGCTGTTTGTCTTGCCAAAGAACCGGGCGGTGCGTCATAAAAGATGATATGAAACCTATGATAGAAGCAATGAAAATGGCCGATGTGCTCGTTTTTGCTACGCCCATTTATTTTTATGAAATGAGCGGGGCTATGAAAGCCTTTTTGGACCGAACCAATCCGCTGTATGTGCAAACCTATGCCTTTCGGGATGTGTATCTTTTGATGACAGTGGCAGATGAAAATCGATATACCACCCAGCACTGCCAATCCGGTCTGGAAGGATGGATAGAATGCTTTTCCGAAGCGACCCTGAAAGGGACCGTTTTTGCCGGCGCTGTAGTAGAACCCGGAGACATCGCTCACCATCCTGCACTGCAAGAAGCCTATGAAATGGGGAAACGGGTATAAAGAAATGCCATCCAATAGGAGGCTTGACGTATAGTTGCTGTTCGTTAATTTGTTTTGTGCGAAAAAGTGCGTAGTGCGGAGTGAGTAGTGCGGAGTGGTGGAAGGGGCGCA
>DBLC01000019.1:0-220 GCA_002297935.1 Dialister sp. UBA734 | reverse complement strand
ATAAAAAATAAAATCGATGCAAAGATATTTGCCAAATCCCGTATAAACCTGTGCACTGTTCATTCGTATATGTATGCCATATTTCCCGATAGACAATAGTTATATCTCACTTCCCACCTTAGAAATATTATTTTGCACCGATATAATCTATGACCGAATGCCATACATACAGCTATTAATGTTTGTCTGTTAGCCTTATATGTAAACGCCCCAGACGCTT
>DBLC01000111.1 GCA_002297935.1 Dialister sp. UBA734 | reverse complement strand
AAAAATTCAAGAATAATTCCAAACCATGATTAAATCAGTGTTTCCCTAGTAATGTATCCGCTAGTTTCAATATTTCCTAATCCCTAGGGCCTAGTTACTAGCTACCAGTCACGAGTCACTAGTCACCTTACTTGTTAAGCAACCGAGAAATAATAATGCCTGCCATTTCGTAATCATCCATTTTGACGGCCCAGGGTTCTTCTTTTCCTTTTTCAAACACCCGAAGGGGACCGTGGTTCAGTTCTACCCGGTCCAGGTCGGACAGTTCTACGGTGAAGGAGCCGTTTTTCCCACGATAGCCGATACGGTCGGTGGTAATCCAGAAGGCGCCGGGACCTTTGGTTTCTTTCCAGCTACCGTTGAACGGATCGTCCAAGGTACCTGCTTTGAAGGGTTTCCCTTTCGCAATGGCAATGCCTTCGGTGAGGTCTCCATTTCTTTCCATCCAAATCGCCGGGGTGGCAAAGTGCAGATTTTCGCCGTCTCTATATTTCACATTGGCATAGTCTTTGTTCACTTTCGGAAGCATCCCTTTTTCTTGGATTTTATAGACCGCATTGCATCGTTTCGCAATGGTGGTGTACCGATATTTCTGATCGTCTTTCATCATGTAGCACAGCGCAATCAGTTCTTTGTACAGTTCGAAATCTTCATCATTCATGTACCCATGCTGGTACAGTTCTTCAAAAACTTTGTCGCAAGCCATCCCCTGTGCCTGGGCCAGCTGTTTGTTATTGAGTCCTTTCTCTTTCCCATAGGCAATCAGCTCATCCAGCACGCCATCCATGTCATCCTGAAGTGCCGCCTCGGCCAACTTGTCCGCATAGGCGACGATGTATTCATCTTTGTTTTTATTGAATAATCCAAAAAACATAATCTGTCTCCTTTATGTTATAAGTCATTTACCTGTTTTCCATATCACTACGAGTTAGAAGTGAGAAATGAAGGTACGGGCGCACAATTCATATAGCGCCCCTCTTTTTAATTTTATGAGACATTGTATTATATATTTTGCGGCGCTCTATCATTTTATGCACCGCCACCACCATTTCTAACTTCTAACTTCTCACTTCTAACTATTATCATTTTCAAAGCCAGAATACTCAAAGCAATTCTCGTTCAATGGTCTTCGCCACTCCATCGTCTTCGTTGGATTCGCAGGTGTATTTGGCGGCTCGTTTCGCCACTTCGTCTGCATTGGCTACCGCATAGGATGCGTCGGCCATTTGGAGCATAGGCACATCGTTTTCTGTATTTCCAAAGGCCATGATTTCTTCTGGCTGGATATGAAATTGTTTCAAAAGGTAAGACAGCGCCTGGGCTTTGTTGATCCCTTTTTTATGAATATCCACGAAATCATCGCCGGGATAAATCACGTCGATTTGGTCGCCGAATTTTTCTTCCAAGTCATGGCGAATGGCATCTTTCCCTTCTTGGGTGGGGTCGGCGAAAACGATACGGGTGACTTTGTCTTTCGGGTGGTAGAAATCCTCACCTAAGTAAATCGGTGTCTGGGTTCTGTATTTCTGGTACTTCGCTTCCGTTCCCGTAGGCTTTTCCATGTAAATATGGCCATTCCAGAAGCCAGTCGGCACCCAATCTTTTTCTTTGGCTTCCAGAAATATATCTCTCGCCAGCTTCGGGTCGATGCCGTCTTTCCAGATGGCTTCTTCGGTTTCACTCATCATGATCCATGCACCGGTGTAGCAAATGACCGGCACATTGCCCAAATGAAGCAAATCCACCTTAGGCTTGGCGGAATCCCACATCCGGCCCGTGGCAATGACGATGTGGTAGCCCTTCTCCATGGCTCGTCGAATCACATCCCGTGAATATGTTGAAATTGTCATATCATCATGAAGCAACGTGCCATCCAAATCGATGGCAATCAGTCGAATTGACATAGTATGTACTCCTTTGGTAGATAGCAGTTGATAGTTAACAGTTTACGGTTAACGGTTAACGGTTTACGGTTGGCGGTCAACAGTCAACTGCCTACTGCTAACTAGTTTCATTTCTGTTATAATATTTCCAACACAATTATACTACAGAAGGAGACGTTTATGAAATATCGTTTGCTGCTGCTCTTGGCGGCTTTGATTTGGGGCGTGGCCTTTGTGGCCCAAGTGGTGGGCATGGATTCTGTCGGTCCCTACACGTTCAATGGAGTGCGATTCATTCTAGGCTCTGTGGCCTTATTTCCAATCATCTATTTTTCAAAGAAAGAAGAAAGTCCACTTCCTACAAAGATTCCGCTGTGGCTGGCTTGTCTCATGGTGGGGCTGCCCCTCTTTGCGGGCGCCACGTTGCAACAGGTGGGCCTCCAATACACCACCGCTTCGAAGGCCAGCTTTCTCACCGCCACTTACATTTTGATGGTGCCTATCATCGGTATTTTCCTGGGCCAAGCCCTTCGGATCACCCACCTCATCGGTGCGGTTCTTGCCATTCTAGGCGTGTATCTCATGTCCATCACTGAAGGATTTTCCATCAGCTCCGGCGACCTTTTGATGCTGCTCTGCGCTTTGGGATTCACCATTCAGATTCACATGATGACCTACTTGACCCAGCGGTTTTCTCCCATCGTCCTTTCTTCCGGACAATTCATGGTCACCGGGGTGCTGAATTTGATTCTTTCCTTTACGTTAGAAACGCCCACCTGGAATGGCATCGAAGGCGCCATGTGGCCCATTCTCTACACCGGTCTTCTTTCCACCGGCGTAGCCTATACCCTCCAATCGGTGGGACAGAAATATTTGCCGCCCACCGAAGCGTCGATGATTCTCAGTATGGAAATGGTCTTCGGCGGCCTCTCCGGCGTTTTGATTCTAGGAGAAACCTTCACCACCCGCCAATTCCTAGGCGTCATCGCCATGACAGCGGGGGTGTTCCTGTCGCAACTTCCTGGAAGAGTTGTTTTGCAATTGAAAAAGTAGTATAAATGCGAAGTGCGTAATGCGTAGTGCGTAATGGTGGAAGGGGCGCATCAAATTTATATAGCGCCCCAATACCCCTTTTTTATAAAAAGCGAAATAAAATCGGCAAGCCATGCAGAAATGGTATAAGTATCTGCTAAATCTACCGGTATAAAAGTAATTCAATGGGGCTTGCCGCCACCATTACGCACTACGCACTTCGCATTACGCATTCCAAAAGAAAGAAGGTATTTCTCATGAAAAACATCGTTATCGCTCAGCCATTAGGTATTTCTTCCGACTATCTCCACAGCTTGACAGCCGATTTGGAAAAAGCGGGCTACACCATCACCACCTATGACAGCTTGCCCGCCGACCAGGAGGACTTAGGAAATCGTCTGGCCGATGCGGACCTGGCGGTAATTGCCAATTATCCGCTGAAAAAAGAAGCCCTCGCCAAGGCTTCTCATCTGAAATATCTCTGTGTGGCTTTCACTGGCGTGGACCATGTGGATATTTCCTACTGCCAGGAAAAAGGCATCGCCGTCTCCAATTGCGCTGGTTACTCCACCGAATCAGTGGCAGAACTCACCTTTGGCCTCATTCTGGCCCTTTATCGGAAACTCAAGGAATGCGACCAGGCCACTAGAAATAGCCAGAACAATGCAGGTCTCATGGGCATCGAAATCAAAGATCGCACCTTCGGCATCATCGGTACCGGCGCCATCGGTCAGCGCGTAGCAGACATCGCCCACGCATTCGGTGCTAAAGTGTACGGATACAACCATTCCCAGAAAGCCACCAACGTGGAATACACCGACTTGAATACCCTGCTCTCTACGTGCGACATCGTATCGGTTCACCTGCCGCTCACACCAGAAACCCATCATCTGCTGAACAAAGAAAAATTGTCTCTCATGAAGAAAAATGCCATCCTCATCAATACCGCCCGTGGCGGCGTCATCGATAACGCCGCTTTGGCTGACCTTCTGAAAGAAGGAAAAATCGCCGGCGCTGGCATCGATGTATACGACGGCGAACCACCGCTTCCGTCCGACTATCCTCTTCTCTCTGCACCAAACACCATCCTGGCCCCTCACGTAGGCTTCGACACCGAAGAAGCCATGCAGCGCAGAGCGGTTATTGTGGTGGATAATCTCTCTGCTTGGATTAACGGAAAGCAGAAAAATATTATTGTAAAGTGAGGATTCTAGGGTTCTGGAATACCGTTTTCCATTTGCATAACATTGTTACTTGAACCGCTATGCTAAGGTTCTGGAATACCGATTTCCGATTGGATAACATTGTGATTCAGACCGCTGTACTAAGGTTTTGGGACACCGTTTTTCAATAGATTCACATTGCGACTTATGCCGCAATTATAAGGTTCTGGGACACTGTTTTCCATTTGCATAACATTGTGATTTGAACCGCTGTACTAAGGTTCTGGAATACTGGCTTCCGCTACTCTAACATGATCACTTTCCCATAATATAAAGGTTCTAATGAGTCATTCTTTGTATTGATTCATTAGAACCTTTTTCTTTTCACCATCTCACTCCTACAGAACCTTACAATGCACGTACCATCACTATGTTTCTCTACACATGCCACCGCAGCAGAACCTTTATATACACAATCCATCTCTATGCTCCCCTAGCCATGTCACCGCTACAGAACCTCGTATA
>DBLC01000086.1:15830-16972 GCA_002297935.1 Dialister sp. UBA734 | reverse complement strand
TGACTTAATACCAGATTGCTTTTTACGATTACGCATTACGAAAGAAGGAAAAATATGAAAAAACATATTATTGTCATTACCACCGGCGGGACCATTGCTATGAAGCCGGATCCGAAGACTGGCGGATTGGTACCGGCGGTGTCTGGAGAAGATTTAGCCGCCGCCGTTCCGGGTCTTTCCGATTGGGCAGACGTGGAAGTGGTGGAATTTTCCAATGTCCCCAGTGGCTGGATGGATGTGAACCGCATGTGGAAACTGTCCCAGCTGATTGACCAGCTGGCAGCAGAAAATAAAGCTGATGGCTTCGTGGTCACCCACGGGACCGACACCTTGGAAGAAACCGCCTTTTTCCTGGATCTGACCCTCAAGACCGACAAACCGGTCTGCGTGACCGGGGCCATGCGGGGCGCCGCAGACCTTTCGGCTGATGGACCAGAAAATATTCTCTCCGCCGTTCGCGTAGCGGCCGACGGCATGTCTCAAGGCATGGGTGTTCTCGTATGTCTCCAGGACCGCATCTACGCTGCTTGGGATGTGACGAAATTCCACACCACCAATCCGGACACCTTCCGGGACCTGCACTACGGCCCCTTGGGCACCGTTTATAGCCACCGCATCATCTACGGTCGTCGTCCTATAGGACACATCCGTCTCCATCCAGACCACATCGAGCCGGACGTATGGATGGTCACCTGCTGGTCTGGTATGGATGGAAAATTCATCGAAATGGCAGGGAAAGCGCCTATCAAAGCCTTGGTGGTGGACGCCCTAGGCTGCGGCAACGTACCGCCCCTTTGCCGGAAAGAAATGATGAAACTGGGCGAAGCAGGCCTTCCCCTGGTTCTCACCACCCGCGTGCCTACCGGCCACGTGATGGAAGAATACAGCTACGAAGGCAGCGCCCTCTCTATGAAAGAAAGCGGCCTCATCCTAGGCGACCGCCTTTCCGCCTGGAAAGCCCGCCTCCTTCTGGTGGTGGCACTGGGCGTGACGAGCGATAGAGAAGAACTGCGGAAGATCTTTGCGGAGGTATAATCTTTTTGGTGACTGGTGATTAGTAGCTAGGGATTAGGCCTTAGGGATTAGGAAATATATGACCTTAGCGGTAGAGGCACTAGCGCCTTGGCTCCCCTGTCGGGGGA
>DBLC01000086.1:14415-15810 GCA_002297935.1 Dialister sp. UBA734 | reverse complement strand
TGCCGAAGGCTGAGGGGGCAGCACTGGCGGTATACTTCTCCATGAACACCGCAAGCGTACTCGGTGATATCCGCTCCTAGCGTTGTTCTACTAGTTGTCATCGTCATGGGGACCGATGGGATTTGTGCTTGTTGACACAGCAGAGTAGTCCGGTACTATGTTTGACAGAAGTGGAGAAATCTTACAGCACTAGCGGAAAAGGAGATAGCTGAACCATACCGTAACGGATCAACTAACAAAGCGATGAAGAGTTGCTTTCCATAGCCGCTAGAGTGGACGTCTAAACGAGTAGAGGCAACCTACTTCAGTTTGCTAGTGCGAGCTATCCCCTGGGACGTTTCGCTACGCTTACGTCCTTTCCCCTTCCAAAGGAAGGGGACTTTAGTATCTGATACCGCTAGCGTCCATATGTACATTCGACGAACCTGAGCAACCTAAGAAACCTGAGTCACCTGTCATCTTATTTCCTATCTCAAAAAAATCCAAAAAAGTGCTTGACAGATATAGGTCTGACTGGTATACTAAATAAGTCAGTTAACCACTGACCCAAACAAATAAGTCGCTAATCGTTAGGTTAGGGAACAACTGTGGAGAGGTGTCCGAGCGGTTGAAGGTGCATGATTGGAAATCATGTTGACGGCGAATACCGTCACGGGGGTTCGAATCCCCCTCTCTCCGCCACAGAGTAAAGAGTCTATCGAAAAGATAGGCTCTTTTTTCTTTGTTATTAGTTGTTGGTTGTTGGTTATTGGTTTATGTGCCGTGTCCGAGACTAACAATCTGCAGTTTACATATAGCCATGGGTTTAAGGTTTAGGGGTTACATACAAACCGACAAACCCAAATAATCAATAACCATCGCGAATCAAATTTCATGTCAGTTAAAAATGGAATGAATGATTAAATACTACATAAACAGAACAAAGATGCTTAAAAAAACAGCGATTTTTTTAAATGACTTTTTGGACATTTAAAAAAATGGCCGTTTTTTTAAAGATTTTTTCTATGTGTTAGTGTATTTCCCTAGCTACTAATCCCCAATTCCTAGTCACTAGTCACCTGTCACCAGTCACCAGTCACCAATTACCAATTACCAACCATCTAAATATCTTATCCATCTCCACTTTATCTATTCCAATTTTAGATGATATTTTGTAAGATGGTGACGTAGTAAAGAAATCGGTATATAATACATTCGTATGAAAGTGAGCAATGAGTTGTAGAGGAAATGTAGCGTCTATATAAAAATACGGCGCTTTATAAGTTGTGCGCCGCTAAGTAAGTTTACTCCGCTGTCTCGGCTCCCCTGCCCTCGAGCTGCCGAAGGCAACAGTGCAAGCGAACTATATCGCTAGGAGCGAAGCGACGCAGGGATATAGTGAGACGCCATTTCGAG
>DBLC01000086.1:7323-14408 GCA_002297935.1 Dialister sp. UBA734 | reverse complement strand
ATTTCGAGCGAAGCGAAGATGGTCAGCTCTAGCGGTATAAGACGCTAACGGTACGACAGTCCGTTATGGGACTAATTCCACTCCTCACTCCTAATTCCTCATTTTTTTAAGCGTCGTAAATGATTCACGACGCAGTACAAATCATAATAGACTAAGGATGGTGCTTGATATGAAAATTTCACAGCGTGCATTAAGTTTGACAACTTCTCCGATTCGTCGTCTGGGACCTTATGCCCAGGAAGCGCAGAAGGCAGGGAAAAAGGTATATCATCTGAACATTGGTCAGCCGGATATTGAAACTCCGCCACAGTTCATGGACGCCATCCGTCACTTTGACCAGAAGGTCATTGCCTATGGACAGTCCCAGGGGGATATGAACCTGATTCATCAGATTCAGAAATACTACAAAGAATGGGGCATGGAATACAGCGAAAAGAATATTTACGTCACCAACGGCGGCAGTGAAGCCTTGGAACTGGCAGCACTGGCTCTGTGTGATCCGGATGATGAAATCCTGGTATTTGAACCATTCTATGCAAACTACAATTCCTTTGCCAAGATTTCTGGCGCTCATGTCCGTGCCGTACCGACCAGCGCAGAAAATGGCTATCGCCTGCCAGACACTGCAACAGTGGAACAGTATGTGACCAACAAGACCCGTGCGATTCTTCTGACCAACCCGGGCAACCCGACCGGCGTGGTATACACCAAGGAAGAAATGGATATGGTGGCTGGCATCGTGAAGAAACACGGTCTGGCTCTCATTGCCGATGAAGTGTATCGTGAATTTGTTTACGACGGTGCGTACACCAGCTTTGGCACCTATGATGACCTGGCTGACAATGTGATTATCATTGACTCTGTATCCAAACGGTACAGTGCGTGCGGCGCTCGTATCGGCTGCCTGATTTCCAAGAATGATGAATTCATGAGCCAGATCAATAAACTCTGCCAGGCTCGCCTTTGCGTACCGACGGTGGAACAGGTCGGTGCAGCCGCTCTGTATGATACACCGAAATCTTACCTGGAAGAAGTCAATAAGGAATACAAGAAACGCCGCGACACCATTGCCGCTGGCTTGGCAAAGATTCCTGGGGTGATTTCTTCTGACCCGAAAGGCGCTTTCTACGTGATGGTGAAACTGCCTGTGGATGATGCAGAAAAATTTGCCATTTGGATGCTGAAAGATTTCGATGAAAATGGTGAAACCGTCATGATTGCCCCAGGCAATGGCTTCTACGCTACCGAAGGCAAAGGCGTAGACGAAGCCCGCCTGGCTTACGTACTGAACTGCCAGGACCTGGAAAGAGCCATTCACCTCCTGGGCGAAGGCCTGAAACAGTATCCGGGACGGAAATAAGTGGTGAATACCGCTTGTGATTTGAGTGCGTAATGCGAAGTGCGTAGTGCGTAATGAAGGTGGCGGCGCACAACTTATAAAGCGCCGCAAAATATGACTTTGGTGACTAGTGACTGGTGACTGGAATTGTGCGTTTCCATAGTCACTAGTCACAAATGAAAAGGTTATAAAAGGTATGACATCACAGAAAATGTCATAACCTTTTATAACCTTTTTTGGTGACCAATAGACTGGTGCTCGTGACTGGAATTGTATTTCCCTAGTCACCAGTCACGAGTCCCCAGTCACCAGTCACTAGTCACCCACCTTCATTACGCACTACGCACTAAAACCACCAGCGGTATTATTAAAAAAATTCTTTACCTCTCTTTACAACATATGGTATAATAGCAAAGTAATTATGTGTTATTTATAGAGTTTCCTGTGGAGTGAGCTTCGGCTCACTTTTTCTTATATATGAAATAGTTGACAGTTAACCGTAAACTGTTAACCGAAAACAGAGACAAGGAGGGCATATGGCACACAAGGAGATTGAGGAAGCGGTAGAGAAGTTATTGGAACCGATTTTGGAAGCGGACGGGATCGAAGTGGTCGATGTGGAGTATGTCCGGGAACGAAATTGGATTCTCCGTATTTATATTGATAAAGAAGGCGGCGTGGATTTGAACGACTGCCAGACCATCAGTGAAAAGGCCGGGGCCATTCTGGATGAGAAGGACATGATTCCTGACAATTATATGTTGGAAGTATCTTCTCCGGGACTGGACCGGGTGCTGAAGAAGGATAAAGACTTCATCCGCTATGCGGGAAGTGAGGTAGATATCAAGTTGTTTGCTCCATTGGATGGCAAGAAGGGTGTGAAGGCTTTGACGGCGCGCCTGGAGGGCCTGGCAGAAGATGGCAGCTTGCAGCTTGTGTTGGAAGATGGGGCAACCCTGTCGTTGGAAAGAAATAAAATTTCGCAGGTGAGACTGCATTTTTCATTTTAATTAGGAGGAAGAAATCATCGTGAACGGTAAAGTATTGCTGGAAGCCGTAGCAGGCTTGGTCAAAGTAAAAAAGGTAGATCCAAATATTGTATTTGATGCATTGGAAATGGTCCTTCTCACAGCGTACAAGAAGGAAAGCGGCAGCAATGCCAAGGCGTCTGTGACTTTGAATCGTGAAACCGGCACCTATCGGATTTATGAAGAAAAGACTGTAGTAGAAACGGTGGATCCCACATCTGAAAATGCAGTCAATGAAATTTCCTTGGAAGATGCCAAGAAAATTGACCGTTCTTATGAAGTGGGCGACATGCTTCGCATTGATGTGACACCGAAGAACTTCGGCCGTGTGGCAGCACAGACCGCTAAACAGGTGATGATTCAGAAGCTCCGTGAAGCCGAAAGAGGTTCTATTTATGATGAATTCTCCGGCCGCGAAGGCGATGTGATCACCGGCACCGTGAAGTGGAGCGAATCCCGCACCGTATTTGTAGACCTGGGCCGCGTGGAAGGGATTCTGCCCTATGCAGAACAGATTGAAGGGGAAGAATTCCATACCAATGATAAAATCAAGTGCTATGTGCTGGAAGTCAGAAAGACCACCAAGGGTCCGGAAATTATCCTGTCCAGAACCCATCCTGGCCTGTTGAAACGCCTCTTTGAACTGGAGGTTCCGGAAATTTACAGCGGTACCGTAGAAATTAAGAATGTAGTTCGTGAAGCTGGCTCCCGTTCCAAGATTGCGGTCTATGCTATGGATCCCACAGTGGACCCGGTGGGCGCTTGCGTAGGTCCGAAAGGACAGCGCGTGCAGAACATCGTAGACGAACTGCATGATGAAAAAATCGATATCGTTCGTTGGGATGAAGACCCGGCCATTTACATCGCCAATGCCCTGTCTCCGTCCAAGGTCATTTCCGTTTCCGTCTGGGAAGAAGAAAAATCTTCCTACGTCATCGTTCCAGATTACCAGCTGTCCCTGGCTATCGGCAAAGCCGGACAGAATGCCCGCCTGGCTGCGAAACTGACCAACTGGAAGATTGATATCAAGAGCGAATCCCAGGCCAAAGAAGAAGGCTTCGGAAATGATGCGGCAGAAGACACTGTAGATGACGATATCCTGGGAGATATCGAAGCCAGCGATTTGGGGGAGGAAGCTAAGGAATGAAAGTCAGAAAAATCCCCATGCGGATGTGTGTAGGCTGCAAGGAATTGAAACCGAAGAAAGAACTGCTTCGTATCGTAGCGCTGCCTACAGGCATCATCGAATTGGATAGAACCGGCAAGAAATCCGGCCGCGGCGTATATGTGTGCGATGATATCGAATGTTTCACCAAAGCCTACGAATCCCACGGACTGGAAAAATCCCTGAAGCGTCCGGTTTCCAAAGATGTGTATGACGCACTGAAAGCACAGATCGAAAATGGATGAACCGATTTACCGGATGCTTGGCCTTTGTATGAAAGCAGGACGATTGCTTTCTGGAAATGAACAGGTGGCAGAAGGGCTGAAGAAAATGAAATCACCCAAACAGGCCCTTCTTCTTATTACAGAAGACAGCTCCCCACGCACAAAGGATGAGTACATAGCGGCGGCCCAGAGAGCCCATATTTCCTATCGCATCTTTGGCGAAAAAGAGCGACTGGGAAGCGCCCTGGGCAAAGGCGTTCGCACCGCAGCCCTGATTGTAGATAAAGGGTTTGCAACGGCTATCATGAAGAAAATAGATGATAGGACATAAGTGAAGATAAACGATAGAGAGTGGAATAGCTCAGGGATAAGGAAATTCTGAAATTCGCTAGTGTCACAGCGACTAGCTGCTAGCTTCTGGCTTCTAGCCGGCTAGTAGCTAGCAGCTAAGAGCTAATAGCTGTGACACCACAGGAAGCATGGCAAACTTCCTAATCCCTAGGGCCTAATCCCTAGTCACTAACATCGTTTGCGATATATAAAAAATAATAAACTTACGGGTTTACCTATAGAGTTGGGAGGCTGCTTATGCAGAAAAAGAAATACAGAGTGTATGAACTTGCCAAGGAATTTGGCAAAACAGATAAAGAAGTGATTGATATTTTGAAAAAAGCCCACGTAGACGTGAGCAACCGTCTGTCCGGTGTAGATGACAACGGCAAATCTCTCTTGGCTAGAGCCATTGCAGAACAGAAGAAGAAAGCCGCTAAGCGTCCGGCTATGCGCACCGTTCGTTTCGACCAGTCCGGCCAGCCGGCAGACCGCAAGAACGGCGACAAAGGCCGCCAGTCTTCCTATTCTTCTTACTCCACCGAAGAAGTGAAAGAAGCGAAACCAGCTGAAGCACCGAAAGCAGCACCAAAGAAAGACGCACCGAAAGCCGCTCCTGCCAAAGCACAGGGCGATAAGAAACCGGAACGCCGGGAAAAACGGGATGATAGAAACGATCGTCCTCACAGAGACGACCGAAACGGCGACCGTCGGGACAACAGAAACGGCGACAAAAACGACAGACCGAGAAATGGTCAGAGAAATGGCGACCGCAATGATAGAAATGGAGACCGCCGAGACAACAGAAACGGCGACAGAAACGACAGACCGAGAAACGGCCAGAGAAATGGCGACCGCAATGATAGAAACGGCGACCGTCGTGACAACAGAAACGGCGATAGAAATGACAGACCGAGAAATGGCCAGAGAAACGATCGCAACGATAGAAACGGCGACCGCAGAAATGACAGAAACGATCGTCCGAAGACCGATAGACCGGCTCGCCCGCAGCGTCCTTCCGCACCGGCTGCTCCGGTAGTAGAAGAAACCGCCCAGAAGCCAACCACCAGACGGGAAAAACCGGCCAAGAAGAAGACAAAGAAGGATTGGGAAAGAAGCAGAAGAGAAAAAGAAGGCGGCTCTTTGATGGCTCGTTCCCTGAACCAGAACAAGAAAAAGAAACATGCCGCTGAAAAGAAACCGACTGCCTACCCGACAGAAGTGGAACTGCCGCCGAGTGTTACCGTGAAGGAACTGGCAGAACTGTTTGGCCGTGAAGTCAGCGAAATCATCATGCACCTGATGAAAGACGGGGTCATGGCTACCATCAACCAGAACCTGGATAGAGATACCGTAGAAATTCTGGCAGAAGAATTTGGCGTCACCCTTCTGGAACCGGAACAGCCGGCAGACCCGACCGAATACGTACCGGCCGAAGACGATCCGCGTTTCCTGAAACCAAGACCGGCGGTTGTTACCATCATGGGCCACGTTGACCATGGTAAAACCACCCTGTTGGATGCGCTTCGTCAGACCAATGTGGCCCTCCACGAAGCCGGCGGCATCACCCAGAGAATCGGTGCTTATCAGATTCGTTACAAGAACCACAAAATCACCTTCCTGGATACCCCAGGTCACGAAGCGTTCACCGCTATGCGTTCCCGTGGTGCCCAGATCACCGATATTGCGGTCCTCATCGTAGCCGCTGATGATGGCGTTATGCCACAGACCATCGAAGCTATCCACCATGCGAAAAACGCAGGGGTGCCGATCATGGTAGCTATCAACAAGATTGATAAACCAGGGGCTAACCCAGACCGTATCAAAGAAGAACTGGCCAAAGAAGGCCTGCTCTCTGAAGATTGGGGCGGCGATGTCATCATGACCCCGATTTCTGCAAAGAAGAGAATCGGTCTCGATGACCTGCTGGAAAATATTCTTCTCGTAGCAGAAATGCAGGAACTGAAAGCCAACCCGAACCGCGAAGCCTACGGCGTCGTTGTGGAAGCCCAGTTGGATAAAGGTAGAGGTCCGGTCATGAGTGTCCTGGTACAGAATGGTACCCTTCACATCGGCGATGGCATCCTGGCTGGTAAGAGCTGGGGCCGTGTCCGTGCCATGAACAATGAAAACGGCCGCAAGATGAAGAGTGCTGAACCGTCCGTTCCGGTCGAAATCCTCGGTATGGACAGCGTACCGGAAGCGGGGGACCACTTCTTCGTCATGGATGAAAAGAAAGCCCGTCAGCTGGCTGAAATCCGCGCTGCTCGTGCGAAGGAAGAAGAACAGAGAAGCGTCCAGAAAGTCACCTTGGATAACATCTTTGAAAAGATTAAAGAAGGGGAAATGAAAGAACTGGACGTGATCATCAAAGCGGACGTGCAGGGTTCCGTGGAAGCACTGGTACAGTCCCTCCAGGGCATCAAGAGCGACGAAGTTCGTATTTCCATCGTTCACTCCGCCGTTGGTGCCATCAACGAATCCGATGTGATGCTGGCTTCTGCGTCCAATGCACTTATCATCGGCTTCAACGTTCGTCCTGATGCCAATGCCCGCGCTATGGCAGAAAAAGACGGCGTCGATGTTCGTCTCTATCGCGTCATCTACGACTGCATCGATGATGTGAAGGCCGCTATGGCAGGTATGCTGTCCCCCACCATCCGCGAAGTGGTCCTGGGCCATGCAGAAATCCGTCAGGTCATTCATACACCGAAGGTTATCGTTGCCGGTTCCTACGTACAGGATGGCAAGATTACCAGCAATTGCCAGCTTCGTCTCATCCGCGACGGCATTGTCATTCACGAAGGCAAGATTGCCTCCCTCCGTCGTTTCAAAGACGATGTGAAAGAAGTGGCTGCCGGCTATGAATGCGGTATCGCCATCGATAGCTACCGTGACGTCAAAGAAGGCGACCAGCTGGAAGCCTTTGAACTGAAGGAAGAAGCGGCTGAATTAAAATAGTATGTAAGATAGTAGTGGAAATAGTGCGTAATGCGAAG
>DBLC01000086.1:0-7316 GCA_002297935.1 Dialister sp. UBA734 | reverse complement strand
TGGTGGAAGGGGCGCACAATTCATAAAGCGCCCCTATACCCCATTTTGTATTATGGAAACGAGCTTGGCATAGTTTTACTACATCTTGATATATGATTTGTGATTTCTCACGAATAAAAATTGTTCATCCAACTGAATAAGGATGGACAATTTTTATTTTAATGTGATATAGGTTTATTCATTACTTGAAACGATTTTTTTCAAAAAATAAAGTGTGTCATGTGTAATAAGTGATGCTGTAATGATGGTATGATACATCCAAATTTATAAGGGGGATTGGGGCGCCCTATGATTTTGATGCGCCCCTTCCACCATTACGCACTACGCACTACGCATTACGCACTCTTTCATCCATTGCTTTGTTAGAAAGAGGTATACCATGTCTGAACTAAGAGTACGCAAAGTACAGGAATTTATCAAACAAGAAGTGAGCCAGATGCTCCTTCATGATCTGAAAGATCCCCGCATTGGATTTGTCACTGTCACAGAAGTAAAAGTGACCGGAGATTTGCGGGAAGCCACCATTTATGTAAGTCTTTTCGGCAAGCCGTCGGAAAAGAAAGCGTCTTTGGAAGCGCTCAACAAGAGCCGGGGCTTTGTGCGCCGGGAATTGGGACAGCGTCTGAAGATTTATTACACCCCGGAAATTTCTTTTGAAGAAGATACGTCTTTGGATTACGGCATGCACATCGACGGCCTGTTGAAGAAAATTCATCAGGAGGAAAAAGAATGAGCTTAGCCATCAACCACGCCAAGGAAATTACCAAACAGGAAGCCATGGATTTCCTGAAAAATCACAACCGTTTTCTTCTGGTGGGTCACGAACATCCCGATGGAGATGACGTAGGTTCTATCTGCGCTCTCCACAACGTGCTCCTTTCCATGGGAAAAGAAGCAGACATGCTCCTGCCGGACCCGGTGCCCCAGGTATACACCTTGGTGAAAGCCTCTGCTTTGGTGCACACAAAGCTGCCGGAAGGCAAGAACTACGATGCCATCGTATTCACTGACCTGGGCAATCTGGAACGAGGCGGCGACTTCGCTTTCCCCCAGGACATCGATACCCTGGCTATCGATCACCATAGAACCAACGAAAGATACACCGATTATCTCTATCTGCAGTACAAGTACGCTGCCACCGCAGAAATGCTGGCAGAAATGTTCTTCGACGAAGGCATTCAAATGGACGAAGACACCTGCAATGCCCTCTACATGGGCATTGGCACTGACAGCGGCTTCTTCCGTTTCAGCTGCACGTCTCCTCACACGCTCCTCATGGCCAGCAAATTGGTAGAAATGGGCGCTGACCCGTCCTATATTTCCAACCACCTGGAAGAAAAGACCATCGAAGCCATGCACTGCTATGAAATGGTGGCAAAGACAGTCCATTCCTATGCGGACGGAAAAATCGTCATCGCTTACATGGGGAAAGAAGCCATGGAACTGGATGGGGAAAATTCCGATTACTACGCTTCCATTCCGCGGTGCATCCGAGGCTGCGAAATTGCGGCACTGTTCAAATACAGAGGAGAAAAGGAAACTCGTATTTCCCTTCGCTCCAAAAACTACGCCAACGTATCCGAACTGGCGGCTGAATTTGGCGGCGGCGGTCACTGGAAAGCCTCCGGCTGCTCCATTCACGACACCTTTGAAGAAGCGGAAAAAGTCTTTGTCAAAGCAGCGGAGAAATATCTCTAATGGATGGGGTACTGAATGTATTGAAACCGGCGGGTATGACCTCTTTCGACGTGATTGCCCGGCTCCGGCGGATTTACGGACAAAAGAAAATCGGCCACGGCGGCACCTTGGATCCCATGGCGGCCGGCGTGCTGCCGGTCTTTCTGGGACGGGCTACCCGGCTTATCGAATATGCGCCGATTCATCAGAAAACCTATGAAGCGGAATTTCTCATGGGCTTTCGCACTGACACCGAAGATGCCACTGGCGAAGTGGTAGAAACAGGACCTATTCCGACCGATACTTCTATCTGGGAAAAAGCAGCGGTGCCGTTTCGCGGGGAAATTCTGCAGCGTCCCTCTAGTTACTCTGCCATCAAAGTGAATGGGGAACGGGCCTATAAACTGGCACGGGAAGGAAAAGCGGTAGAACTGCCGGCCCGTCCGGTCACCATTTACGACCTGACTATCCGGGACATCGAACCACCAAAGATTCGTCTCTCTGTCACTTGCTCCGCCGGCACCTACATCCGTGCCTTGGGAAGAGACTTGGGCGAAGCGGCCGGTTGCCCTCTCACCATGTCCTTCCTGCTCCGCAGCCACATGGGCCCCTTCTCTGTGGCGGATGCCAAGACATTAGAAGAAATAGAAGCCCAGCCGGAAGCATCGCTTATGACTGATATTCGTCCCATCCTGTCGGCTCTTCCATCCATTTCCCTTTCCGAAAAAGAAGGGGCTGATTTCCTGCAGGGAAAACGACTTCGCACCCGCCAATCCCCAGTGGATGTGGCCGCTGTATTTACCGGAACCCGCTTCCTTGGCACCGCCTCGGTCGCTAGAGGCGTGATTCATCCGAAGAAAGTATTTAATTAGTGACTGGTGACTCGTGACTAGTGACTGGTAGCTAGTAGCTAGGCCCTAGGGATTAAGGGGAAAGGTTATTATTCTTCTGCTACCCTTTTTCTCACATGGAAAAGATACGATATATCTAAAAGGTTATTATTTTACAGATTTCGTCTTCGTAACATAGGAAGAAAATTCATAAGCTAGGGGTTATAAAAGATTATGAAGGGTTATGATATTAGCATTGCATAACCTTTTATAACCTTGAAACAAGCGGTATTTCTTTTATGTGAGGTAGAAGAAATCTGCAGAATAATAACCTTTTGATAAGCGATGTTTTCTCTATGTTAGGAAAAAGAAAGCAGCAGAATGCTTTTTCGAGGTATTGGATTCATGATATATATATCTACACTAGAACAACTGCCGGCAGAGAAACGGTATGTGCTGGGCATCGGTTTCTTTGATGGCTGTCACAAGGGACACCAAGCGGTTTTTCGGGAAGTCAAAACGCTGGCACAGGAAAAAGGGGCGGAGCCGGCCATATTGACTTTTTATCCCCATCCTATGACCGTATTGGCACCGGATGTGCATGTGCCCTTATTACAGAGCCGGGAAGAAAAACTGAAAAGTCTGGAAGAAGCGGGGATGGCTGTGACGGTGTGCATGACGCCTGATCGAGAATTTCTTTCCGAAAGCGCCGAAAAATTTCTTCATCGCTTGTCCCGTATCCCAGGCCTTAAAGGCATTGTGACGGGAGCCAATTTCACCTTTGGAAAAGGTGCTCTTGGCCATAGTGCTATGCTGGAAGCGTATTTCCAAGATACGCCGGTGACAGTCAAGATTCTGTCCCTGCAGCAAGAAGGACAGCAGACCATTTCCAGTACAGAAATCCGGCAGCTGATTCTAAAGGGCGAGGTAGATACGGCGGCCCAACTCCTAGGAAGACCCTACGCCATCACCGGCGACGTGGTTCACGGCTTCCGGCGGGGCCACGAAGCCCTGGGATTTCCTACGGCCAATCTGGACGTGCCACAAGACCGGGTCATTCCTGCGGACGGCGTGTATGCCACCTACGCCAACGTGGCCGGAAAACGCTACCCGTCCATCACCAATGTGGGCAACAATCCCACCTTTGGAAATACCCAGAAAACCATCGAAACCTTCATCTTCGACTTCGATGAATCCATCTATGGGAAACAATTCACTTTGGAATGGATTGCTCGTCTTCGGGGAGAAAAGAAATTTGACTCTGTCTCCGACTTGATTGCCCAGATTCAAAAAGACATCGTAGCGGCAAAGGAAATAGTTAACAGTTGACAGTTCACGGTTGACAGTAAACCGTGAACCGTTAACCGTTTACTGTTAACTAGCTTTTATCAAAATTATACATAACCTGTAATAAATCATTTTTATATAAGTATAGAATGATATCACTTTTCTCTCTGCTTATGAATCGGATTGCATACACATCCATGACATGTCTTTTTATTGATAAAAAGAGTGAATGATTTCATGGAATATTTATAGGGATACATCTATGATTTGCAATTCAAGTGACTTTGGAAAGTTTGCTAAAGAAATATTGGATACCTGGCTATAAAAGATGTATATTATAACCATACAAAATCATATTTTCCGGGACGAACCGGAGTTGCTATTTGGGAGGCAAAAGTACAAAATGAAAGATCAGCAGGTTAAAAACGAAGTTGTCAACGAAGAAAGAGAAGAAGTTATGTGCTGGGCATTGCTCGAATTGGAAAGTTCTAAATAATAGTACAACCTGGTGAATGAATACAAAAAAGGCCAACGACAAAAGTCGTTGGCCTTTTTGCGTGGTTTGCTGGTGACTGGTGACTAGTGACTGGTGACTCGTAGCTAGGCCCTAGGGAAACACCGCAAGCAATACAAAAGGATTAGGAAAAATTCATCCTAATCCTTAATGTGCCATAAATCCTAGTCATCCGTCACGAGTCACCAGTCACCTGTCCCTTAAAATTCTTCTACCAAAGTATATCCCTTGCCCTTCAAGAAGGCTTCGGTTTCCGATTCATCGGTGCTGAAGACAGCGATTGGAGAGCTGGTGGAACGGTCAAAGGAAATATACAGGTAACGAATCATCACATTGGCATCTTTCAGATCATCCAGGATGCGATTCAAAGCCCCTGGTTTATCAGACCCCATGTCCACAGCCAGTACCAAATCGACACGGCACTGATAGCCGTCTTTTTCCAAAGCCGCTCTGGCTTCGTCTGCTTTGTCTACGATAAGACGGATGATACCAAATTCTGCGCTGTCATTGGCCAGCATGGTGTAAATATTGATGTTTTCCTTTGCCAAAATAGAAGTCATATGGCTCAAAGCGCCCTGTCTATTGGCGGTGAATACGGATACCTGTTGTAACATACTATTTCCTCCTTGTATCGAATGCTTTGATTGATTTTATCACACTTTTCTTGTTTTTGATAGGGAAAGTTTAGATTTGGTGACTGGTGACTGGTGGACTAGTGACTGGGATTAGTAGCTAGGGATTAGTGGCTAGGCCCTAGGGTAAGTAAGTTTACACCGATTGTATCGCCCCCGTCGGGGGAGATGCCGAAGGCAGAGGGGGAGGCACTGGCGGTATACTTCGCTATGAACATCGCAAGCGTTTTTTGCGATACCCGCTCCTAGCGGTTTAGTGAAAGGGGACTTAAGGTACAAAGGGTTCTCAAGGTTCTGAGGGGTCGCTGAATGAGGAGAGAATGCTGAGGGGTAAAATTTACATTTAGTGGGAAAATAGGTACAATACAAATAATGATTGATATACGATGGTTATAGAAATGATGAGCGGGAGAAGATGTTATGAAACAGTATAGAAAAATAGGAGATATTTGTACCGTTATTTCTGGGACTACCCCTAAGAGTAATAAAGCGGAATATTGGAATGGAAATTGCGTTTGGATAACGCCAGCTGAAATTTCTGAAGATTCTGTTTATATTTCTGATTCAGAACGACATATTACGGATATAGCCGTTAAAGAATCGTCCTTAAAGTCATTTCCCAAAGGTACGGTGATTTTGTCATCAAGAGCACCTATTGGGAAAGTTGCTATTGCTGGATGTGAAATGTATTGTAACCAGGGCTTTAAAAATTTAATTTGCTCAGATGCCGTATATAATGGATATCTCTACTTTTATCTAAAAGCGAAAAAAGACTATTTAAATGCGTTGGGGCGTGGGGCTACTTTTAAAGAAATCTCAAAGAAAATTGTTGAAAATATTGAGATACCATTACCAGAGATTCCTGAACAGAAAAGAGTGGCGGCGATTCTGTTTAAAATTGATACGATTATCCAGCGTAAAAATTCACAATTACAAAAATTGGAGGAACTGGTCAAATCTCGATTTATAGAGATGTTTGGTGACCCAATAACAAATCAAAGAAAATGGGAGAAAAAATCACTAACGCTTCTAGGAAATTGTAAAAATGGCATGAATTTTCATCAAGATGAGTTTGGTATAAAAATAAATTGTTTGGGGGTTGGAGATTTTAAAAATTTAGATAAAATAACAGCAACAAATCACTTACCTTTAATATCATTAAATGACAAACCTTCTAAAGATTATATGCTACGGGATGAGGACATAGTATTTGTGCGTTCTAATGGAAATAAATCACTTGTTGGCCGTTGCCTTGTGGTATATCCTAAGAATATACCAACAACGTTTAGTGGTTTTTGTATTCGTTTTAGACAACAGGAGCCTAAATTAGTAAATACTGAATATTTATTGGCAGTTTTGAAAACTAATGGTATCCGTTCTCAAATGGCTGGAAGGGGTGCAAATATTCAAAATTTAAATCAAAAAATTCTTTCTAATGTAGAAATTCCTATTCCATCGATGGCGTTGCAAAACCAATTTGCTGATTTTGTGAAATCCACTGAAAAATCAAAACTAGCCATCCAAAAGAGCTTGGACGAATTAGAAACGCTCAAAAAATCCCTCATGCAGCAGTACTTCGGCTGATTGCCACTATCGAAAGCATCACTAGCGTCTACCCCCTTCCTCAGGAAGGGGGGCAGGGGGGCAGGGGGGATAGGAAGACGAAGAAGAGTTGTGAGACTAGCCGGTTAGAGTAGAACGCCAAATCCGCTAGAGAAGGACGCCGGTATGACAAGAGACAGAAGCATTTTACACCGCTAGTGCGAGCTATCCCCTGGGACGTATCGCTCCGCTCACGTCCTGTCCCCTTCCAAAGGAAGGGGATTTTGGGGATGATCATGCTAGCGTCACTTGGCACATTCGAGAAGCCCTAAGAACCCTCAGAACCCTAAGAACCTTAAAATTTTTTTATTTCCATATTCCGAAATGATGATCTTATTCTACCTTATAGATGGAGAGGGAAAAAGAAATCTTTCCGGATTATCAAAGTCAGGAAGAGAAAGACTGGAAGTACGAACCTTAAGGACTGGAATTTCTCAAACTGACAGAGATAAAAATTTGAGATTCCTATTTCCTGATCCCAGCAAGGAAGCGGGTCCGCAGACGAGCTGAAAAATTACATAAAGAAGCATGGAAGTCTATCCAAACACCAATTTCTGATGTTCAGCCTGCTACGACCGAGCCTAGAGCTAGTATATCTTTCGGGATGTATGAAAAGTGCTGCTGCCGATTAATGGGGGTCATCATTATGGTTCTATGAGACGACCATGCTTCTTTGTGCTGCTTGAATAGGGATTGGAGATGGGGGGAGGTCCTAGGGAAACGCTGATTTAATCAAAGAGTTTGAAATCATATGAATTTTTATCCAAAGCATCG
>DBLC01000085.1 GCA_002297935.1 Dialister sp. UBA734 | reverse complement strand
TCTTCATGCTGGTATTCTCCATTCCTCTTGGCATTTATACCGCTGTGAAGCAGAATACCTGGTTTGACTACCTGGTTCGCGGCTGCACCTTCGCTGGTGTATCTGTACCAAACTTCTGGATGGGCCTCATGCTTCTGTGGGCTTTCGCTCTGAAGCTGTCCATTTTCCCCATCGTCGGTGGTTCTGTGTCCCTCGAAAATCTGATTCTTCCGATGTGCACCTTGGGCATCGTTATGGCGTCTAAATACACCCGCCAAGTTCGTGCCACTGTGCTGGAAGAACTCCATCAGGATTATGTCATGGGTGCTCGTGCCCGCGGCATTCCGGAAAGCCAGATTCTTTGGAAGGAAGTACTTCCAAACGCTCTGCTTCCACTGGTTACCCTCTTCGGCCTCGCTTTCGGTTCTCTTCTGGGCGGCGCTGCTGTAGTAGAAATCGTATTCTCCTGGCCGGGCCTGGGTTACATGGTCGTTCAGGCCATCACCTATCGTGATTTCCAGACCGTACAGGCCATTGTCCTCTGGATTGCCTTCATGTACATGATGATCAATCTGGTGGTTGACTTGTCTTACAACCGTTTGGATCCAAGACTGAGAAAAGGAGGTCATTAATAGTGGAAAGCTTAATCAAAGGTTTCAAGGAAAATAAAGCCTTCCGCTTTACTTCCCTCTTAGTGGTTCTTCTCATTGCTATTACCCTGCTGGCTCCGGTGATTGCTCCCCATGACCCGCTGTCGGCTGTCATGAAAGATGCCAATCAGGCACCATCGGCGGCCCATCTCTTCGGTACCGATAAACTGGGCCGTGACGTATTGTCCCGTATCCTCTACGGTGCCAGCTATTCTTTGACCAGCGTTATCGCTCTGGTAGCCTGCATTTTCGTGGTAGGCACCACCATGGGTATCCTGTCTGGTTACTTCGGCGGTGTGGTGGATATCGTCATCATGCGTATCGCTGATATGATGATTTCCTTCCCAGGGGTTATCCTGGCTATCGCTATCGCCGGTATCATGGGCGGTTCTCTGATTAATGCTATGATCGCTCTGACCGCGGTGACTTGGACGAAATATGCTCGTCTCTCCCGTTCTATGGTTCTGAAAATCAAGAGAAGAGAATTTGTCGATGCAGCTATCGTATCGGGCGGCTCTTCTATTCATATCCTTTGGGTTCATATTCTTCCCAACATTCTTCCTCTGATGGTCATCACCGCCGCTGCTGATATCGGCGCTATGATGATGGAACTGGCCGGCCTGTCCTTCCTGGGCTTCGGCAGCCAGCCGCCAGCACCGGAATGGGGTCTCATGCTGAACGAAGGTCGTCAGCAGCTCCAGACCGCTCCATGGCTCATGTTCTTCCCAGGTCTTTCTATTTTCATCACTGTCGTGGTCTTCAACCTCTGGGGTGACTCCCTCCGCGACGTTCTCGACCCGAGAAATGAACACTAAAAACAATGCGTAGTGCGGAGTGCGAAGTGCGTAATGGTAGAAGGGGCGCACAAAATTTGGAAGCGCCCCAATACCCCACCTTTATATAAAATAGTGAAATGGTGTTTTTATAAAATTTGCGGCGGCTATATGAATTGTGCCGCCACCTTCACTACGCACTACGCATTACGCACTCCTCACTATTTCAAATTTCCCATTTTATTTCCATGTTCATGTATCCATATTTATTATTTTCTGAAAGGAAGCGTACACAATGAAATCTATTTACAAAAAAGGTGCTCTTATGGCTGCAGCAGCTCTCATGGCTTTTGGTCTCGCAGGATGCGGTGGCGACAGCGGCAGTTCCTCCAAAGGCCCGAAAGAAACTCTGACCGTAGGTGTTACCAACTTTGCAGATAGCCTGGAACCGACCGACAACTACTTTGGCTGGCAGGTTATGCGTTACGGCATCGGCGAATGTCTGGTTCACTTCGATGACAAAATGAACGCAGAACCATGGATTGCTGAAAGCTGGAAAGTTTCTGACGACAAGATGTCCTGGACCTTCAAGATCAGAGACATTAAGTTCTCCAACGGCACCCCAGTGACCGGCGAAGCAGTTAAGAAATCCATTGAACGTACCTTTGCCAAAGCTCCACGTGCAAAAGCTATGTTTGAACTGGATCACATCACCGCTGACGGCCAGAATGTCACCATTTACACCAAGAAACCAATCGCTACCCTCCCAGGTATGCTGGGCGACCCGCTCTTCATCATTGTGGACGTTGATTCCGACGGTAAAGTAGACTTTGCAAAACAGGGTCCTGTCTGCACCGGTCCATACATGGTAAAATCCTTCTCCAAAGCAAAGACCGAACTGGATGCAAACCCGAACTACTACGAAGCTGTTCCATTCAAACACACCATCGTTAACACCATCGACGACCCGAATACCCGCGCTATGGCTCTGCAGAAAGGCGAAATCGATGTAGCTGTGAACGTAGCACCTGGGGATATGCAGCTCTTCAAAGATACCAGCAAATTCACCACTTCCACCATTTCCTCTATCCGCGACGTTCTGGCTCGTCTCTCCGTGAAGGAAGGCAAACCGATGGCAGATAAGAGAGTCCGTCAGGCACTGCTCCAGTCCCTGGACCGCGACACCTACTGCAAGGTTCTGCTGCAGGATACCTTCACCCCAGGGGGCCCACTGCTTCCACCGTCTGTAGACTTCGGTTTCGATGAACTGAACAAATCCTATCCAGACAAGACCAACGTAGAAAACGCTAAGAAACTGTTGGAAGAAGCAGGCTGGAAAGATACCGATGGCGATGGCTATGTAGATAAAGACGGCAAACCTTTGGAACTGGACTTCATCTTCTACTCCGGCCGTGCAGAACTGCCGCTCTTCGCAGAAGCTACCCAGTCCGATGCTAAGAAAGTCGGCATCAAGATCAACCTGAAGAACGTTGACTACAACGTACTGGACGGCATCGGCACCCGCGGCGAATACGACCTCCTCATTTCCAACGTACTGGCTGAACAGGCTGGCGACCCAGAAGTCTTCATCAACATGTACTGGAAGACCAACAAAGATGGTTCCAACCCACAGAACGGCTCTGGCTACAGCAACCCAGAATACGATGCCCTCTCCGATCAGCTGGCATCCGAATTTGACCCAGCAAAACGTAAAGAAATCATCATTAAGATGCAGAAGATCATCCAGGACGACGCAGCTACCCTGGTATTCGGCTACCCACAGACCAATATGATCTCCAACAAGTCCGTACAGCACGCCGACATCAAACCGTGCGACTACTACTGGATCACCAAGGACATCTCTCCAGCAAAATAATTGATTGACTACAATTTGAGAAATAAGTGCGCAGTGCGTAATGCGTAGTGCGTAATGGTGGAAGGGGCGCATCAACTTAAGAAGCGCCCCAATACCTCTTTTATAAATATTAGAATCAATGTATATCCATATTTCAGATCTAATACTTATAAAAAGTGCGGCGCTATATGAATTGTGCGCCGCCACCTTCACTACGCACTACGCACTTCTCATTACGCACTCAACAAATGGTTTTAACTACCAGTTATTTCCAATAGGTATACAAAATAAAAATAAGGAGCCTTACATGCTATTAGAAGTCAAAGACCTGGGTATCGCCTATGGCAATAAAGAACCCATCGTCCGCCATGTCAGTTTCAATCTGGACCAGGGCGAGATTCTTGCTATCGTTGGCGAATCAGGCTCAGGCAAAACTACAGTTATCCGCGCCATCCAGCACGTACTGCCTGGCGGCGGCCATATAGCGGAAGGTCAGGTTATTTTCAACGGCGAAGACACCCAGAAACAGACTCCTGAAATGCATAGAAGCCTCTGCGGCACAGATGTGTCTATGATCTTCCAGGACAGCGGTGCCATGATGAACCCGATTCGTACCATCGGTACTGAATTTAGAGAATTCCTGGCTGTCCACGGTGTCACAGACGCCAAAGAAGCCCATGACCTGATGATTTCCATGATTGAAATGGTGCGTCTCCCCAACCCGGAACACATCCTGGAATGCTATCCCTACGAACTGTCCGGTGGTATGAGACAGCGTGTCGGTATCGCTATGGCTATGGCGCTGAAGCCGAAACTGCTTTTGGCCGATGAACCAACCTCTGCACTGGACGTAACCAACCAGGCGATCATCGTCAAAGAAATGATGCATGTCCGCGACAAGATGAATACATCCATCATTATCGTCACCCATAACATGGGCGTATCTGCCTACATGGCGGACTACATCATGGTTATGAAAAAAGGACGCATGGTGGAATACGGCAAAGCAGAAGACGTCATTTATCATCCGAAAGAAGAATACACCAAGATGCTCCTCTCTGCAGTTCCGAAGATGGGAGGTAGTATGTAATGAAAAATTACGGTGAAGAAATCCTTCGCATGGAAAATATCTGCAAAGTATTTGACCTGGGAGAAGGTAAGAAATTGGTGGCCGCTGACGATGTAACCGTTGAAATCCATAAAGGGGAAACCTTGGGTATCGTCGGTGAATCCGGCTCCGGGAAATCCACCCTAGCCAAAATGCTGACCCGCCTCTATTCCATGACCAGCGGGAAAATCATTTTCCATGGCAAGGACATCACAAACCTCAAGGGTGAAGAACTCCGTCAGCATAGAAAATCCATCCAGATGGTCTTCCAGGACCCATCCACCGCTTTCAACCCGAAACAGCGTGTCCGCGAAATCATTTGCGAACCACTGAAAAACTTCGGCCTCATCAAGAGCAGCGACATGGATGCGAAAGCCAAAGAAATGCTCCGCTTGGTAGATCTCCCAGAAGATTTCTCTGACAGATATCCAAACAACATGTCCGGTGGTCAGCGTCAGCGTATCGCCATCGCTCGTGCTTTGGTTCTTGAACCAGAAATCATCGTCTGCGACGAAGCGACCTCTGCACTGGATGTATCTGTCCAGAAAACCATCCTGGAACTGCTGGATCGCCTCCAGAGAGAAACCCACGTGGCCTACATGTTCATCTGCCACGACCTGGCACTGGCCAATATGTTCTGCGACAACATCGTTGTTATGCAGCACGGCAAAGTGGTAGAAAAAATCCACGACCTTCGGGAAGCCAAAGACCCATACTCCAAGAAGCTCATGGCTTCCGTCTTCACCATCGAAGAAGGGAAGAATAAGGTATTGCCAGACGAACTCTTTAACTAAAGAGTCATCTGCGATGAAGGTTATATCCTGCTGATTCCATTTGTGTCGCTTAGCATATAAATGGATAGGCAAAGGGTTATGATTCTACTGACTTCGACATCATAACAAAGCAAAAATACCGCTATCAGCTAGGTTATAAAAGGTTATTCGTAACCTCTTGTAACCCGCCGGTAGCGGTATTTTTGCATTGACAATGTACGTATCATCATCTACCAATAATCCCCTTCCTTTGGAAGGGGATAGGACTTGAGCTTAGCGAAAAGTCCAGGGGATAGCTCGCTCCAGCCATATGAAAACCTTTTGTCTCTACTCATTAGGCATCCTCTCTAGCGGCTAGAGGAACAACTCTTCTTCATCTTCCTATCCCTTTTGGGGCAATGCTGTTAAGTTGAGCGAAATATGTGATGATACCTTTCGTGGCAAAGTTTCTCAGGTTCCCTGAATGAAATGTTACTGCTAGCGTCTATCTTACACATTCGAGAAACCTGAGCGACCTTAGCTACTTGAGAAACCTGAGTAACCTGTAACCACAAGCGGAATCATACTTACTAACTCAAATTCTTATACTATCATTGCGGCGCTATATGAATTGTGCGCCGCCACCACCATTACGCACTACGCATTGCGCATTACGCACTCAAATCAATCCCCGTACAAGGATTCCAAAAATCATCACCGGAAGCACGTATTTGAAATAAGGCTGAATCCAGCGAGGCAGTTTGATGCCTTCCCCGGTATTGACTTCTTTCAGGTACTTGTCAAAGCCCCAACCATATTTCGTGGTGCAGAAGAGAACAAAGAGCAGAGAGCCGCCGGGCAGAACCAGGGAGCTGACGATGAAGTCTTCACAATCCAGGATGCCTTTGCCCATGATTTGCACGTCGCTCCACACATTGAAACCCAGCACGCAAGGAATACTGCCGAAGAACACCAGGGGCAACAGGGCGAGCACCGATTTCTTACGGCTCCAACCAAAGTTATCCATGCAGTTACCAATGAGGCTTTCAAACACCGCAGTAACCGTAGAGAAGCTGGCAAAGGTCATGAACAGGAAGAATAATCCGCCCCACAACTGGCCCATGGTCATGTTGATGAAAATATTTGGCAAGGTCACAAAAATCAAAGACGGTCCTTCTGACGGTGCCACGCCGAAGGCAAAGCAGGCAGGGAAAATAATCATGCCCGCCATGAGGGCTACGAAGGTATCCAGGGCAGTGATGCGAACCGCTTCATCGGTCAGAGAATTTTCTTTTCCCATATAGCTGGCAAAGATTTCCATGGAGCCCTGGCCGACGGACAAGGTGAAGAACGCCTGGAACATAGCGGCCGACGCTACATTGCCAATGCCTGCATCGACGGCGCGGCTCCAGTCAGGGAGCAGGTAAAATTCCAGTCCCTTTTCTGCACCAGGAAGAAATAAACTATTCACCACCAAAATCATAATGAGTCCCAACAGGCCCAGCATCATCACTTTGGTGACCTTTTCCAAACTCTTAGCAACCCCGCCGGCACAAACGCCGAAGCCGATCAGTACATTGAGGCCCATGTAGAAAAGCAATTCGTAAGGGTCTTTCAGCATATTTCCAAACGTATCCGCCACGGCTTTGGCATCCATACCATTGAAAGAGCCATCAATGAACCGCACGAAATAATCGACCATCCACCCGGAAATGGTGGTGTAGTAAATCATCAAAATGAAACTGCCGATGAGGGCAATCCACCCATGCAGATGCCAATAGGTGCCTTTGGGTTCCAATTTCTGAAATCCCGTCTTTACACTCTTGTGACTGGCCCGGCCCACCGCCAGCTCCATGGTGACCACCGGAATCCCCAGCAGCACCAAAAAGGCCAGATAAAACAGGACGAACACAGCCCCGCCGTATTCGCCGGTAATAAACGGAAAGCGCCACACATTGCCGATGCCAATGGCACAGCCGGCACTGACCAAAATGAATCCCAACCGGGATTTGAAACTATCTCTTGCTTCCATTCTACTTTTCTCCTCTAAAAGTTTACACCTTATTGAGTGCCCCCTCCGGGGGAAAGGTGGTAGCCTTGGCTACCAAAGGGGGCAGCTCTAGCGGGATGAAATACCATGTTTCTCCAATCGCACCCGGTGATGCCCGCTCCTAGCGGTAAGCACGACTGCCTAAAAACGAATATCACCAACACATTGCCTAGTCACGAGTCACCCAAAAATAATTTTGCGGCGCTTTACAATTTGCGCGCCGCTACCACCATTCCTAATTTCTCATTCCTAATTGCTTTTACATGAGTCCCCGAATCAGAATTACCAGAATCAGCACAGGCAAGATGTACTGGAAATAGGGTTTAATCCACAGCGGCATCTTGAGGCCCTGTCCTTTATTGACTTCGGCGATGTATTTATCAAAGCCCCAGCCCCACTTGGTGACGCAGAAGAGCAGATAAATCAAAGAACCACCGGGGAGCAGGATGTTGCTGACCAGGAAATCTTCGCTGTCCAACACGTCTCTGGCACCGATGAAGTGCATATTGCTCAGCACGTTGTACCCCAGCACGCAAGGAATGGAGAAGAAGAACACAATTAGCAGGTTGATGATCACCGCTTTCTTTCGCTGCCAGCCGAAATTATCCATGCTGCTGGCAATGAGGTTTTCAAATACGGCGGTAACCGTGGAGAAGCTGGCAAAGGTCATGAATACAAAGAAGAGAGCGCCCCATAGCTGGCCCATCGGCATATTGATGAAAATCTTCGGCAATGTAATGAAAATCAAAGACGGCCCCTGATCAGGCTGTACGCTATAGGCAAAGCAGGCCGGGAAAATAATGAGACCCGACAGGATCGCTACAAAGGTATCCAGGCAAGCAATACGAACCGCTTCGCCAGTCAAAGTGAAATCATCGGACATATAACTGCCAAAAATTTCAATGGCCGCAATGCCCAAGGACAAAGTGAAGAAAGCCTGGTTCATAGCAGCAGAAGCCACATTACCAATGCCAGCTTCCACAGCACGGTTCCAGTCCGGCAGCAAATAGAATTCCAATCCCGATGCGCCCCCTTCGAGGAACACACTGTGCACCGCCAGCACCACAATGAGAGCCAACAGGCAAAGCATCATGAACTTGGTGATCCGTTCTACCCCGTTGTGCAGGCCAAATCCGCAGACCCCAAAGCCCACAAACACAGTGATAGCCATGAAAATTCCCATTTCCATAGGACTTCCCAACATGGCGCCAAAGACCGTTCCCACCCCTTCGGTGGCCGTATTCGCAAAGGTACCATTGATGAATTTCCAGAAATACGCCAACATCCAACCGGACACGGTGGTGTAGTACATCATCAAAAGATAGCAGCCCAGCACGCAGAACCAGCCATGGATATGCCACTTGCTTCCCGGTTTCTCCAGAGCCTGATACCCCTGGACTGCACTCTTCCGGCTCCCGCGGCCTACAGCCAATTCCATGGTCATGACAGGAATCCCCATCAAAACCAAGAACGCCAAATAGAATAAAACAAAAATAGCGCCACCATATTCACCGGTCACATACGGAAATTTCCATACATTCCCGATGCCGATGGCGCAGCCCGCACTGACCAAAAGGAATCCAAGGCGGGACTTGAAATTATCACGTTCTTTCATTTGAATCCTCCTAAATACAAACTCATTCTATTTTATACTTATTATAGAGTTGGTGCAAGGGATATGTTTTTGGGTGACTGGTGACTCGTGACTGGTGACTGGTGACTAGTAGTTGGGGATTCGTAGCTACCAGTCACCAGTCACCAGTCACCAACATTATAATTTGCGGCGCTTTATAAGTGGTACGCCGCCACCACCATTTCTAACTTCTCACTTCTAACTGCCTTTTCCACCATGTATGCACTAGCCGCATTGTTAAATAGAAGTCGTATGCATTTTTTATATCAATGAAACCATTGACAGAAATAACATCTTTCCGTTATAATCATGTACATCTTCACAAGAAACAAATCCTTTGAAGGGAAAGAGTAATTTTTCTCCTCGTCTTCTCAGAGAGCCGGAGGTTGGTGAAATCCGGCAGGACAGAAAAAATGAAAATCATCCCGGAGGTGCGATGCTGAATTGTAATAAGCATCGACGTGATTTCTACGTTATAAGAAACGCGTATGTTGGTACGTTGTAGAGTGTCTGAAATGGGTAACCTTTCAGGAATCAGGGTGGTAACGCGGAATGATATCCGTCCCTCGCATGAGGGACGGATTTTTTGTTGTTTTAAAATCACAAAGTCCCTACTCTATGACCAGTAAAAAGAAAGAAGGGATCTTTATGGAAAGTGACATTATAGGAAATATGACAAACCGTTAGTGTATCACTAGAAACGAAACTAAATCGCCATGGTGACTGGTAGACTAGTGA
>DBLC01000055.1:13524-16642 GCA_002297935.1 Dialister sp. UBA734 | reverse complement strand
GGGGAGCTGCCGAAGGCTGAGGGGGCAGTTCTAGCGGTATAAAACACTAACGGTACGACAATCCGTTGTGGGACTAATACCACTACGCACTACGCACTTCTCACTACGCACTCAAAAGGGGAGGGATTCCTATGCATATCACTTGTGAAGGACGAGGTTTTGATTTCTTTTGCGGTGCTACACCGCAGAATTTATGGAATATTTTGCGAGGCAAACGAAAAAAGACCGATGCGGTCTTGGCGGAGCTCAATGGTTCGATCATCGATTTCCAGACGCCGTTTCCGAGCGATGGGGAAGTGAAGTGGATCCCTCTTTGTTCGCCGAAGGCACATCGGGCCTATGTGCGAAGTGCCATCATGCTGCTTGTTTGTGCGGTGAAAGAAGTGTATGGCGAGCAAGCGGATGTGAAAATCAAACATTCCTTAGGAAAATCACTCTATTGCGAGTTTAATGATGGACATGTGCCGCTGCAGAAAGAGCTGGCTCGTGTGGAAGCGCGGATGCATGCCATTGTGGCAGAAGGAAGAAATATCACCAAGTTGGTGGTGGGAAAGAATCGGGCTATGGCATTTCTTCGGAAACAGGGCCGATTAGAAGATGCAGAACTTCTGTCCAATTTGGAAATGAATGAACTCAATGTGGATCGCTGCGGCAGTGTGACCGATTACTACTTGGGACCGTTGCTCCCGGATATGAGTTTTGTCACGTTATTTCGTTTGAAATCCTATGCACCGGGATTTCTTTTAACCTTGCCTGATGACAAGGGCGACATGGTGCTTCGAGAAGAAACAGAAGACCCGCTATTTGCTCGGGTCTTTTTGGAATCTCAAAACTGGAGCGAACTGATTGGTTGCCATAATTTAGTAGGCCTCAATCGGGCCATTGAAAATGGAAAGATTTATGATTTAGTTTCTATCGCAGAAGCCTTGCATGAAAAGAAATTGGCAGAATTGGCCGATATCATTTGCAGGCAGAATCCCAAGATTCGTCTGGTTTGCATGGCTGGCCCTTCGTCTTCCGGGAAAACCACGTTCATGAAGCGACTGATTGTCCATCTTCGCGTCAATGGGGTGCGGCCAGTGATGCTCTCTTTGGACGATTATTTCCGCAATCGAGATGAAATGAAAGAGGGCGATTGGGAAGATTTGCATGCTTTGGATTTGTCCCTCTTTGAAGAAACTGTGTCGTCTCTGCTGGAAGGGAAGAAAGTCCACTTGCCTCATTTCAATTTCATGACCGGCAAGAAGGAATGGAGCCAGGAAGAAGTACAGCTGGGAGCAGACCAGCCCATTCTGGTGGAAGGCCTTCATGGGCTCAATCCAGAGCTCACTTACTTCGTGCCAGGCTATCAATGTATTCGTATCTATGTGAGCGCTTTGACCCAGCTTTCTATTAACGATCATAACCGTATTTCCACTTCCGATACGCGTCTCTTGCGTCGAATGGTGCGGGACGTGCAATTCCGTGGCAATGGGGCAGAGCACACCTTGGAAGTGTGGGACAATGTGAGAAAAGGGGAAGAACGAAATATTTTCCATTTCCAAAATCGGGCCAATATTGTATTCAACTCGGCCCTTCTCTATGAAATTCCCGTACTGAAGAAATTGGCGAAACCACTTCTGGGAGCCATCACGCCAGATAGCAGTACCTACGCCGAAGCCCAGCGACTTTTGGAATTTTTGGAACCCTTCCACGAACTAGATGCCTCCATCGTGCCGGACAATTCCCTTCTTCGTGAATTTGTGGGATACCAGGGATTGGGGAAATCTTTTTTAAACCAGTGAGAAGTTAGAAGTGGTGGTGGCGGCGCACAAGTAATAAAGCGCCGCAATGGTTAAATTAGTGACTAAGGATTGGGAAATATATGTTGCTAGCCTAAGCCGTCATTTCGACTGACGGGATTTGTGCAGAATGACGCTAGCTTTTTCTAACTGAATCGATTATAATAGATATAGCGATAATTTTCGATATAGAAACGACTGGGTTGTTTTGCATGGATATAGATCATAAACCTTAAACCCATGTCGTTTTCTAATCTAGGAGTTGTTGGTTATGAACACGGTAGGTAAACCTAATACCCAACAACAAGTATACAAAGGAGAATATCTATGACCGACGTACTCATCATTGGCGGAGGGCCTGCGGGATTGAATGCAGCCCTCTATGCGGCGCGGAAGGAATTGACAGTGCAGCTGGTTTCTACCGATATTGGGGGACAGATGCTGCTCACCGGAGAAATTGAAAACTATTTGGGTCTGCCCCATGTGTCTGGCTTTACATTGGCGGATAAAATGGAAGCCCATGTAAAAGAATATCCGGTGGAATTCATTATGGCGGGCGTGAAATCTCTGGAACGGACGGTCGAAGGAAATTTCAAACTGTACTTGGACGATGGAAAGGTATTGGAAGGGAAATCCTGTATTGTCACAGCGGGCAAGCGGAGCCGTACCTTGGATATTCCAGGAGAAATGGAATACACCGGCCGCGGGGTGAGCTACTGCGCGACCTGTGACGGGCCGTTTTATCGGAAGAAGGACGTTGCCATTGTGGGTGGCGGCGACAGTGCGGTCCAGGCGGCCATCGAACTGGCGAAACTGTGCCCGACGGTGTACCTGGTGGTCCGCAGCCGCATTCGTGCCCAGGAAGTGCTGGTGCGGCGCATGGAAGCCTTGGACAATGTGAAAGTTCTTCTAGGCTATACCCCGGAAGAAGTGAAAGGGGAAAAGAAAGTCACATCCCTGGTTGTGAAGAAGAAAGAGGACGGTTCTCTGTCGGAACTCCCCGTATCCGGTGTCTTTGTAGAAGCTGGCGGTATTCCCAATATTTCCTACTTGCCAGAAGAAGTGAAATGCAATGACCTAGGGGAAATTGTGACCGATAAAGAAGGAAATACCAATATCCCTGGCCTTTTCGCAGCTGGTGATGTGACCGATTGCAAGAATAAACAGATCATCATTGCGGCAGGCGAAGGCGCCGCAGCGGCCCTGGCGGCCCATGAGTATTTACTAAAAAATGCGTAATGCGAAGTGCGTGGTGCGTAATGGTATTAGTCCCGCAACGGATTGTCGTACCGTTAGTGTTTTATACCGCTAGAGTTGCCCATCTTCGCTACGCTCGA
>DBLC01000055.1:491-13480 GCA_002297935.1 Dialister sp. UBA734 | reverse complement strand
CAGCCTTCGGCAGCTCCCCCGACAGGGGAGCCGAGACAGCGGTGTAAACTTACTTAGGGGTGCACAATTCATATAGCACCTCAATGCCCCTTATTTAGTGGCTGCTCGCTAAATTGTTGTTAGTTGTTGGTTGTGTGTTGTTAGGGTTCAAACAACATACAACCAACAACTAATAACAAAAAACTCAGTGTTATTTTTACGATTGTATAGAGATGTAAGAGAACATGCGTGTAACGAAAAAAATCAAAGAAGAACAGTTGAAACGATTGTCGGAAGTGTATCACAATGAAGGGACCATGCTGCACTTTACCAGTCCTTTTACTTTATTGGTGGCGGTGATTCTGTCGGCCCAGTGTACCGATAAGCGGGTTAATGTGATTACAGGACGGATATTTCCCCGACTCGACAGCCCAGCGAAAATGGCGGCCCTGACACCGGCCGAATTGGAAACCGAAATTCATGATTGTGGCCTCTATAAGGCCAAGGCAAAGAATCTTCTGGGCATGTGCCATATGCTGCTCGAAAATTACGGCGGCGAAGTGCCACAGGATTTCGATGAATTGGTGAAACTGCCTGGCGTAGGACGGAAAACAGCCAATGTGGTTCGCAGTGTGGCTTGGGGGTATCCGGCCATCGCAGTGGATACCCATGTATTTCGTGTAGCCAATCGGTTGAAATTGGCTCCCGGCACCACGCCATTGGAAGTGGAAAAAGGACTCATGAAAGCCATTCCCAAGAAAGATTGGTCTGACGCTCACCACTGGCTCATCTGGCACGGCAGAAAAGTCTGCACCGCCAGGGCACCGAAATGTGAGACGTGTTTTTTGCATGATGTATGTCCTTCGTGCTTGGTGAAAACGAAATAAAAGGTTATTGTTTTGAGATTTTCGTTGAGTCATTTTTCATTTATGTGGATTGGTAAAGGGTTATTATTCCGCAGATTTCTCTTATCAAACAAAGTAAAATACCACCAGTTACAAGGTTATAAAAGGTTATGTCATACCCTATAAATAACCCTTTATAACCTGGCAATGAGCGGTATTTTTACTTTGTTCACTATATGAAATCTGTAGAATAATAACCTTTTGACAGTCCGTATAACTACCAATGGACTCAACTCAATTTATTGGTGTATAAGCTATAAAAACGGCATTTCCCACGATGTGAGAAATGCCGTTTTACATATCAATCAATTAAAACATATTTAAAATCCCCTGGAACCCATAGTAATTGGTTGGCAGGAAAGCGTCCACATACTTGGAGACGCCGATCGGTTCCGGAGCGGTGAGGAACAGCAGGAAAATAGCCAGGACGGTGAAGCCGATGGAAACCAGGTTGGCGCTGCCTTTTCTGGAAACTTCATAGTAACCGAAGAGGCGAAGGCCCAGTGCACCGAAGAAGGTGATGCACATACCTGACAGGGAGAATACACCGAAAAGGATATTGGCCATCAGGAAACCTACATAGAAGACCGGCAGGAAAATGAATGGGAAGTTGTAAGCGATACGGCTGTGATTGGTGCTGCGGCGCATATCGTCCAGCCAGTCGGCTACATCAAATCCGAAAAGTCCCAGTGGGATGAAAGAGAGAAGCACCACTTTATCCCAAGCGTTAGCCAGGCGATCTCTGCTCTGCCCCAGCCAGTAGAAGAAGCCGCACAGCAGAAGTCCTACAAAACCACCGATGATGTAGTAGTATTCAGCAGGAATAAATTTCACGGCAATCATGGACAGGGTAACCAGTACGGAACCGGTTACGATGTAAGAAATCAATTGAGACTTTGCCAGTCGATGATTCTCTGGGATGCTGTCTTTCATCTGGGCTAATATTTCTACCATGAAGAGGAAGAGGAAAATAGCCAGCGCAGCAAATGGATAAATGAAAATAGAAATAACAATGAGAAGAACCGGTACAAAGACTTTAAACCCACTGAATACGCGGAGTTTCTTGAAATTCAATTTCTGCTTCTGGGTGTAAATGGTGAGTCTCATGAAAACCAGGTAGGTCATCATCATACCTACTGTTTCGAGAGGTTCGCTTCCCATATACAGCAAGCTGCAGAACACCAGCATGGCCATATTGGCGCCAGTAAAACGAGAAATCAGGGTGCTGAAAAGGCCAATATTCAAAAAGGCCACAGCGGCATCAACAAAATTCAAAACATCCATCTCCTTTGAAATAAACAATTCTTTTCTAGTATATATGGTAGGAATGGTTTTAGCAAGAAAAAGATGGATGCAAATGCGTCGTTTGCTAAAAATGAGAAATTAGGAATGAGGAATGAAGGGGGCGGCGCACAAATTAAAAAGCGCCGCAAAATATAAAGGGATTAGTAGCTAGGCCCTGGGGATTAGGAAATATAGAATTCATGTGAGACTAACAGACAGGTGGTATTTGGCTTAGTGATTGAAAAGGATTATATCATTAGCGTCATTTCTCCACTCAGGGGCACATCTCATTTCAAATATTTTGTGTCATTTCGCACAAATAGGATCGGTCGAAATGACGGTACAATGAAGTTGCTAGAGTCTATGGGCACATGAATGGATTGGCTATTTGCTTTACCTAATTTATAACAAAATGTTGACAGCTTAGATAGAACAATCAAAATCTTTCTTCTCCTTTATATCTAAATTTTTCATCCGAGTTGATTTATGTTACAATACTATGGATAGTATACCCCGTATGGTATGCAATTCTGGTGAGTGAAGCAGAATATGCAATGATTCCTATTGATATAAAGGTTTCTCAGGTTGCTAAGGATTCTCAAGTTTCTCAGGTTTCTCGAATGCGTTTATAGGCACATTCGGAGAACTTGAGCAGCCTTAGCAACTTGAGAAACCTGAGAAACTTATTAACATAAATGGAGGTACAAATGCTAATACAATGGTTTCCAGGTCACATGACCAAGACGAAACGAATGATAGAAGGCCATCTGAAAGCGGTCGATGTGGTGGCGGAATTGTTAGATGCCCGCATTCCGGCGTCCAGTGCCAATCCTATGATTGACGAACTGGTGAAGGGAAAACCCCGGATTGTGATTCTGAATAAGGCCGACTTAGCAGACCCGAAAGCCACAGACCGTTGGATTTCTTATTTCCAAAAGAAAAATATCCCTGTGGTGCCTATGAGTGTAGGAAATAGTAAAAATAAGAAGCGCCTTTTGGCACTGATTCGCGAAACTGCCGAACCGATGCTGGCGAAGTGGCGGAAACGAGGCATCAAGAGCCGTTCTGTGCGTCTCATGATTTTGGGAATTCCGAACGTAGGGAAATCGACGCTGATCAATTTCCTGGCTGGCACTGCAGCGACTCGCACAGCCAATACGCCGGGCCATACCCGAGGAAAACAGTGGGTTCGTCTGTCCGATGGGCTGGATTTGCTGGATACTCCAGGGGTATTGTGGCCGAAATTTGATGACCAGACCGCAGCCCTTCGCTTGGCTGCTACGGGGGCCATCGCAGGGGATGTATTCAATTCCAATGAAGTGGTGTCAGCCCTGCTTTCTTCTTTGGCAGAAACTTCTCCTTGGGTATTGCAGGAGAAATATAACATCGAAGATGTGAATCAAGACCCACAGCTCCTTCTGGAAGCCGCAGGCCGACGGAGAGGCTGCCTCCTTCCCGGCGGTGCCATTGATTACGACCGAGCAGAAATGGTGGTACTGCGGGATTTCCGAAATGGGAAACTAGGGAAGATTACACTGGATCCGTTGCCGGAAAAGTAAATGGTTGTCTGTTGTTAAATTTTCAACAACTAACACTGAGTGGAATGGTTTAAGGTTTATTATCCGTGTTCTTTATTTATCATTTGCAAGCAAACACAGTGTTATTGGTTTAAGGTTTAGTAAATTGCGAAACCTCAAACCTTAAACCAATGTGATTTTCTTTTTTTGTGCGAATTGCCAAGAACTAACTCGGAAAGTAAACCAACAACCTGCAACTAACAACTAATTCTATTGAGGAAAAAGAATGAAGAAAATATCTGAAATCCGAGACATTTTGAAGCAAGACGAAGTACCGGAAGAGGTGCTGCAGGACATTCTTTCTGACGAAAGAAAAGGCGTGCAGAATCTGGTGGTTTCCTATATGAAGCGTCTGGAAAGAGAAAGCGAAGAGCGGCTTCGGGTGGAATCCATGTATGAAGTGGAAAGTGAATTTTACAAAAAAGGCTTGACCCACATCGTGGGTATCGATGAAGTGGGCCGTGGCCCTTTGGCGGGGCCTGTAACCGTGGCAGCCGTGATTTTGAAACCCCACTGGTTCGCCTATGGGCTGAACGATTCCAAGAAAGTCACCATCAAACATAGAGAAGAAATCGCTGCGAAAATTCAAAAAGAAGCCGTAGACGTGTCCATTGTGAGCTTGCCGCCAGAAGAGATTGATGCACTGAACATTTACGAAGCCACCATGATGGCCATGTATCAGGCGGTAAAAAATCTGAAAATACAGCCCGACGCGGTGATTGTGGACGCTATGCCGCTTCATTTTTCCTGTCCTACGGTATCACTGATTCACGGCGATGCCAAAAGCGCTTCCGTAGCCGCTGCCTCCATTGCGGCCAAAGTGTATCGAGATAAGATCATGGACGAATACGATACCATTTATCCAGGTTACGGATTTGCGAAAAATAAAGGCTACGGCACGGCGGAACACATAGCCGCATTGCACACATTGGGCATCACACCGATTCATCGGAAAAGCTTTGAACCGGTGAAGAGCATGGTACTTGGCAAGCAGTGAGAAGTGTGTTAGCTGGTATGGTTTCGCTAGCAGTTACAAGATTCTAAGGGTTCTGAAGGTTCTGAAGGTTTCTTGAATGAGCCAATGAATGCTAGCGTTATCATCTTATTTGGCACCCCTAAGAACCTTTAGTACCCTCAGAACCTTGAGAATCTTTTTCACGAAAGGAATCATCGCATATTTTGTTTAACTTAATATCATTACCTGACAGGGGAGCCAAGATAGCGTTGTAAACTTATTTAGTGGTGCACAATTCATAAAGCGCCGCATGTTTATGAAGTATGGTGACTGGTGACTGGGAAGAGCATATCCCAGTCTACCAGTCACCAGTCAAGATAAAAAGGAGAACGATATGAAACAATGTATGGATGAAGAGAATCTTCATCGTCGATTGAAGAAAATCATGGGGCAGGTGCAGGCCATTGACCGCATGATTGAAGAAGATATTCCCTGCGAAGATGTGATTACCCAGGTGAATGCGGCCAAGTCGGCTTTGCATAAAGTAGGACAGATTATTCTGGAAGGCCATTTGCAGCACTGCGTCCGCGATGGCATCGAACATGGCAATGCTGATGAAACCATAGCGAAATTTGCTAAAGCGGTGGAACGGTTTTCGAATATTGTGTGAATTGGTTGTTGGTTGTTAGGTCTAGACAACTGGGGAAACACTGATGTATAAAATACAAACTCAAACTTCCCAACTTAGAAACACGAATCCTGACTGATACCATCAATGGGATTTTGTGATTTTAAATACCAATGTTAGGTCCGTAAGACTTTACTTCTCCGTGTCATGCTATTGTTAAGAAAAGCGATAGCATCTTTAGCGTCATTTCGACCGGTCGTATTTGTGCTTGGTGATGTAGAAGGCATGAAACGGGATGTGTCGGAGAGTGGAGAAATCTCGCAGCACTAGCGGGAAGGGCTTTCTGTATCAAATCGTAACGGTAAGACTATATCTCGAGCAAAGCGAGAGAGGCAGTTCTAGCGGGTTGTTTTGAACTGTGTCATCAAGCCCTTACCGCTGATGCGGAGAGATTTCTCCACTCAGGGATAAATCCATTTATACTGTTTTCTCCATTTCGTACAAATTCGATCGGTCGAAATGACGGTACGATGAAATCTTTTGCGCCTATTGGAGCATGAATGGATTGATTATTTGCTTTACATACCATGGAAATCCAGAGTGTGTCAATCTAATATGATATTTCTAAGATTGAAAGTTTGGCTTATAAAATACAAATTAGAAAATGTAGGTTTTAATTGTAAGAATCTAACTGATCCAGTAGTAAATTCTAAGATTTTCACTCGTTGTTTTATAATTTTTTCAGTGCTAAAATTTAAATTGCAGTGTAAATTGGTTGTTTGTTGCTTGTTGTTAGTTGTTTGGAATTGGATAAACCAACAACCAACAACAAACAACTAACAACTAACAACTAACAACAATTTTCTATAGGAGGTCAATGCTTTTGTACCCTGTGAATCTCCAAATGAAAGGAACGCCTTGTCTGATTATTGGCGGGGGCCATGTGGCACTGCGGAAAATCAAGAAATTGCTGAAGGAAGAGGCTCTGGTGACGGTGCTTGCTCCGGAAATATGTGAAGAGATTCAGAAGCTGGTGGAAATGGGAGCTTTGCAATGGATTTCCAAAGCGTATCAAGTAGGGGACGCCCAAGGCTATCGATTGGTTGTGACGGCTTGCGGGGTTCGCGAGGTGGCGGAGCAGGTCCATGCAGCATCGCAGAAAGAATATTTCCTATATAATGCATCGGATTTTCCGCCACTGGGAAATTGTCAGTTGCCAGCTACCTTTGAAACCGGGGGCATGCAATTCACTGTTTCCACCCAAGGTCGGTCACCGGCTATGTCCAAGTATGTGAAAGAATGGCTCATGAGAGACATCCCTTCCGGGTTTGGCGATTGGTTGGACCGGGTGAGTCGCATTCGGCAAGAAGTAAAGAAAGACATACATAGCAGCCAAAGCAGGGAAAACTTTTGGCATGCTGTGTTTGATGACTCGGTAATGCACCTGGTCATGGAAGGAAAAATAGACGAAGCAGAGGAGTGTGTACGTCATGCAATTGGTCGTTTTAGGACTGAACCATAAAACAGTCCCAGTAGACATTCGTGAGCAGTTTGCCATTTCGCCGGAAAGTGCGAGAAGCGGGCTGCATCACTTAGATGAACAGGATGATATCCAGGAAATGGTGGTACTGTCCACCTGTAACCGTACAGAAATTTATGCGGTTCTTCGGGATGAAAGCGCGAAAGAAACATTAAAGAAAATGTTCTTGGCTCTATCAGGGAATAGAGAAGCCAAGAAAGAGTATTTCTTCTACTTCACAGGAGAAGCCTGTATCCGCCATCTGTTTGAAGTGGTATCCGGATTGGACTCCATGGTGATTGGGGAAAGCCAGATTTTGAATCAGATCAAAACGGCGTATACCATGGCCCTTTCGGAAAAAGCCACAAAAACCATTCTGAATACCCTGTTCCACCGGGCTATTACCACAGGCAAGCGGGTGCGGACAGAAACGCAGATTTCTACCAGCGCGGTGTCTGTGATGTACGCCGCCGTGAAGTTGGCAGAAAAGATCCTGGGCAGCTTGGAGGACCGAACAGCCATGGTATTTGGTGCCGGGGAAGCGGCAGAACTGCTGGTGAAGAATCTGCAAGGCAAAGGGCTGAAGCATGTGATCATCGCCAACCGTCATATCGAAAAAGCAGAAGAGTTGGCAAAGAAAATCGGCGGCAGTGCGGTGCCTTTCAAGGGCGCTTTGAACCATGCGGAAGACGTGGATATCATCGTCACTGCCACCGGGGCTACCCAATATATCGTGAAATCCTGGGATGTGCAGAACTTGATGGCCAAACGAGATTCCAAGCCGTTGGTAGCTATCGATATTGCGGTGCCTTGTGATATTGAGCCAGAAGTAGGAAATATCCGAAATGTGACGCTGTACAATATCGACGACTTGCAGGATATCGTAGAAAGCAATATTCGTTTCCGTGAAGGGGAAGCGGAAAGGGCCAAGGTCATCATTGAAGAAGAAATTCGCTCCATTGAAGACCGTTTCACCTATTTGTCTACCCGTCCAGTCATGGTTTCTTTGTCCGATAAGGCAGAAGAAATTCGGCAGCGAGAACTTCGCCATGGCATGGCCAAAATCGAAGGACTCACCGACGAAGACAAACGGGTACTGCAGCACATGACCCATATGATTGTCCGGAAAATTCTTCGCGAACCGATGATGCATCTCAATGAATTTGCCGGTACCGAATGGGAAGCGGCAGACAAATCCGCCGTGACCCGGTTGTTTAAGTTGGATGTGAAATAGTTGTTGGTTGTCTGTTGTTAGTTGTTAGATTTTCAACAACTAGCACCGAGTGAATTGGTTTAAGGTTTATCCTCCGGGTTCTTTATTATCATTGGCGATTAGACATAGTGTTATTAGTTTAGGGGTTGGTAAATTGCGAAACCTCAAACCTCAAACCAATAAGTGTTTCTTTTTGTGCAAATTGCCATGAACGAACTCGGGGAGTAAACCAACAACTAACAACCAACAACAGACAACCATTTTAAATGAGGAACATAACCTTGAAAAATAAAATCACCATTGCCACCAGAGAAAGTCTTTTGGCGCTCTGGCAGGCGAAGTATGTACAGCATCGACTGGAAGAACAGTATCCAGGGCTGACCGTAGAACTGCTTCCTGTGACCACCAAGGGAGATCAGATTTTGGATCGTCCTTTGGTAGAAATTGGCGGGAAGGGACTTTTCATTAAAGAATTGGAAGTCATTTTGTTGGAAGGAAAGGCCGATATTGCGGTTCATTCCTTGAAAGATATGACCGCAGAATGTCCGAAGGGCCTTGCTATTGCAGCGGTGACTTCGAGAGAAGACCCGAGAGATGCTTTTGTGTCTCACAAATATAAAACATTGGAAGAGCTTCCACTGCACGCGAAAGTGGGAACTTCCAGCTTGCGCCGCCAGGCACAGCTGCTGCACAAGAGACCCGATTTGGAAATTCAGTCTCTTCGCGGGAATGTGCAGACCCGGCTTCGTCATTTGGATGAAGGCAACTTTGATGCCATCATTTTGGCCGCTGCCGGTCTGAAACGACTGGGATTGGCGGACCGTATTTCTTCCTATATTTCTACAGAAGAAAGCATTCCGGCGGCAGGGCAGGGCGTCATGGCTATCGAAGCCCGCACCGATGATGCAGAGACTTTGGAACTTCTTTCTTTCCTTCATGATAAAGAAGTGGCTTCTTGCATCCAGGCAGAAAGAGCTTTCCTGGCGAAAGTGGGCGGCGATTGTAAAGTGCCAGCCGGTATCTTTACGGTTCCCACAGAAGGAAATCAATTGGAAGCCCATGCATTCATCGCCTCCCCCGATGGCAAAGTGCTTTATCGTAGCAGCCGCAAAGGGGCGATCCATGAAGCAGAATCGATGGGACAGTCTCTCGCCCAGGAACTCCTGGACGACGGCGGACGAGATGTATTGGAGAAATTGAATAAGATTTGATAATAGTTGCTGGTTGATGGTTGTTAGTTGTTGGTTTATTTTCCGAGTTCTTTTGTGGCAATTTGCCAAAGAGACAGAGGGAATTGGTTTTGGGGGTTGGGGGGTTAAACCTTAAACCAATGACGTTATGTCTCTGTGCTCATTGATGATAAAGGACACAGGATGTAAACCCTAAACCAAGTTCAATTCATTGTTAGACCTCAACCATCAACCATCAACTAACAACAGTTTTTAAGAGGAGAATCATATGAAACAGGGAAAAGTGTATTTAATCGGCGCGGGACCAGGAGACCCGGAACTTTTGACATTGAAAGGGAAGCGTTGCCTGGAAGAAGCCGATGTCATTGTGGGGGACTATTTGGCAGACCCACGGTTGCTTCGTTTTATGCGGCCTGACGCGGAATACATCTACGTAGGTAAAAAAGCAGGCAATCACACCATGAAGCAGCACGAAATCAGTGAACTGCTGGCGAAAAAAGGCGAAGAAGGTCACATCGTGGCTCGTCTCAAAGGGGGCGATCCCTTTGTTTTCGGCCGTGGCGGAGAAGAAATCGAAGTGCTCCGTCAGCACGGCGTTCCCTTTGAAGAAGTGCCAGGCATTACCAGTGCTATTGCCGCACCGGCCTATGCGGGAATCCCAGTCACCCATAGAGGCGTGGCTGCTTCCTTTGCGGTCATTACCGGTCATGAAGACCCCACCAAAGACCGTTCTTCCATTCACTGGGACAAACTGGCTGGCGGCGTAGACACGCTGATTTTCCTCATGGGTGTCGGTCATACCGCCATGATTGCCTCCCAGCTCATGAAATATGGTCGGGATCCGTCCACTCCGGCGGCATTCGTTCGTTGGGGTACCCGTCCGTACCAGGAAACCTATACCACCACTTTGGCACACGCCGCAGAAGATGTGGACAGATTGGGCATCCAGCCACCGGCGGTCTTTGTGGTTGGCGATGTGGTGAACCTGCGAGATACCATGGATTGGTTTGACAATCGCCCGCTCTTCGGGAAACGGATCGTAGTAACCCGTTCCCGCAGCCAGGCATCCAAACTGGTGCACGTACTGGATGCGAAAGGGGCCCTTTGTGAAGAAATCCCCACCATTCTGATTGATAGCCCATCTGACGATTATCAGGGCATGGATGAAAGCATCAATGCCCTGCCTAACTACAATTGGATTATTTTCACCAGCCAGAATGGGGTGAACTGTTTCTTCCAACGTCTCTATAAACAAGGAAAAGATGCTCGTGCCCTGGGCCATCTCCGCATCGGTGCCATTGGACCGGTCACTGCGAGAGAACTGAACCACTATGGTCTCCATGCAGACTGCGTACCGAAGAAATATAAAGCCGAAGATTTGCTGGAAGAAATGAAACACCAGGTGAAACCGGGTGAATCCATTCTGATTCCACGGGCTAAAGAAGCCAGAAGCATTCTGCCAGAAGGCTTAACCGACATTGGGGCCAAAGTCAAAGTGGTGGAAGCCTACCAGACTATCCCCGATAAGGAAAACAAAGATAAACTGATTTCCCTTTTGGAAAAGAAAGAAGTCGACATTATCACCTTCACCAGCTCCTCTACGGTCCATAATTTGATTAAACAAATCGATGGCCGCATCGAACTTCTGGAAAGGGTCTCCCTGGCCTGCATCGGACCGATCACTGCTGATACCTGCCGCAGCTACCATTTGAACCCAGCTATTATTTCTGACGTGTATACCATCGATGGATTGGTAGAAGCGATTGAGAAACACCTTTAAAGGGTGACTGGTAGACTGGTGACTAGTGACTGGTTGTTAGCTATATGAACACACAGTTAATATATAATTTGCGGCGCTTCTAAACTTTGCGCGCCGCACCTTCATTACGCACTACGCACTTCGCATTACGCATTATATAAAAAGGAGTCTGACAAACAATGAAACTGAATACCCTTCGTCCTCGTCGTTTGAGAAGAACCGCTGCCATTCGCAGCATGGTGAGAGAAAACTCTCTGGAATTGAACGATTTTGTCTATCCGATTTTTGTTGTACCGGGAACCAATATCAAAGAAGAAATTCCAAGCATGCCTGGGCAGTACCATCTGTCTGTAGACAATGCAGTCAAGATGGCAGAAGAAATTTACAAACTGGGGATTCCTGCTGTTGAAATTTTTGGCTTGCCGGAATACAAAGACGACATCGGCTCCTCTGCATGGGATATGAATAGCCCTGTACAGCGTGCCATCCGTGCCATTAAAGAAGCTGTACCGGATTTGGTTATCGTCGGCGATGTGTGCCTCTGTCAGTACACCACCAGCGGCCACTGCGGCAAACTGAAAGGTCATGAAGTAGACAATGACCCGACCCTGGAACTGCTGGCAAAAGTGGCTCTGTCCCAGGCAGAATGCGGTGCTGACATCATTGCTCCGTCGGATATGATGGACGGCCGTATTGCAAAAATCCGCGAAACCTTGGATGCCAATGATTTGACCAACGTATCCATCATGTCCTATGCCGTGAAATATGCTTCTGGCTACTATGGTCCGTTCCGTGACGCCGCTGATTCGGCACCGCAGTTTGGTGACAGAAGAGGATACCAGATGGACCCGGCCAACAGCCGCGAAGCCATGAAAGAAGTAGACCTGGATATGGAAGAAGGGGCCGACATCATCATGGTGAAACCGGCCCTGGCTTACTTGGATATTGTCCGTCAGGTTCGTGACCGCATCGATCGCCCAGTTGCTGTATACAACGTATCTGGTGAATACGCTATGGTCAAAGCTGCCGCTGCCAAAGGCTGGATCGATGAAAAACGGATTGTCATGGAATCTCTCCTGTCTATGAAACGTGCCGGCACGGATATCATTATTTCCTACCATGCACCAGACGTAGCAAAATGGCTGAAGGAGGAAGCAGGGAAATGATCGATCTCACCAAATCCAAAGCTGCTTTTGAAGAAGCCGGCCAGTACATGCCTGGCGGGGTGAATAGCCCGGTTCGTTCCTACCCGCATATGGGTTGCCCGCCGCCTTTCATTGCATCGGCCAAAGGGGCCCATATTACTGATATTGATGGAAATACCTACATCGACTACGTGGGTTCCTGGGGCCCTATGGTCCTGGGCCATGCCCATCCGGCGGTCATTTCTGCCATTCAGAAAGCGGCCGAACGAAGCACTTCCTATGGGGCGCCGACGCCGATGGAAACTGAAATCGCAGAACTGATTCACCAATTCTATCCGTCCATTGAAAAACTCCGCATGGTCAACTCCGGCACCGAAGCCACCATGAGTGCCCTTCGTGCCGCTCGTGGGTATACTGGCCGAGATAAGATTTTGAAATTTGAAGGCTGTTACCATGGACACGGCGATAGCCTTCTGGTGAAAGCTGGCTCCGGCGCCGCTACCTTCGGTAGCCCGGACAGTGCAGGTGTCACCAAAGGCACCGCCCAGGATACCTTGGTGGTTCCTTACAACGATATTCCTGCGTTCACCAAAATGATGGATGAACAGGGCGATACCATCGCCGCCGTCATTGTGGAACCAGTGGCAGGAAATATGTGCTGCGTGCCGCCAATTCCAGGATTCCTGGAAACACTCCGCAAAGAAACGGAAAAACACGGCACCGTATTGATTTTTGATGAAGTCATGTGCGGCTTCCGTACCACCCTTCATGGGGCACAGGCGAAATATCACATCCACCCAGATATGACATGCTTGGGAAAAATCATCGGCGGTGG
>DBLC01000055.1:176-444 GCA_002297935.1 Dialister sp. UBA734 | reverse complement strand
GCAGCAGCCTATGGCGGCAGAAGAGAAATCATGAACTGCATTGCCCCCGATGGTTCTGTCTATCAGGCAGGGACCCTTTCCGGCAACCCTTTGGCTGTGACTGCGGGTATCGAAACTTTGAAACAGATGATGGCGATTCCGGATTTTGACAAGATTCTGGAAAAGAAAACAGAAAACCTTCTCTCCGGTTGGAAAGAAGCAGCTGACAAAGCAGGGGTTCCGCTGATCTGCCACCAGTCAGGCTCCATGTTTGGTATTTTCTTCTCTG
>DBLC01000055.1:0-159 GCA_002297935.1 Dialister sp. UBA734 | reverse complement strand
CTGAAAAAGACGTACTGAACTATCACGATGCCTGTGAAGCCAATGCAGCCCAGTTCAAAGCCTGGTTCCTGTCCATGCTGGACCAGCACATCTACCTGGCACCGTCTCCTTTTGAAACCCTCTTCATGTCCTATGCGCATAGCGAAGAAGACATCGAAA
>DBLC01000042.1:14109-23155 GCA_002297935.1 Dialister sp. UBA734 | reverse complement strand
AGGTTTCTCGAATGTGCCGATAAACGCTATCGTTTTCATCTTATTTGAGGATCGTGAGAACCTTTAGAACCTTAAGAACCCTTAGAACCTTGAGGAACCGGAGCAACCTGAAAACCTTGAGAAACCTGAGAATCCTAAAAAATCCTATTGCATTTTTCTATGCTCCGTTGTAAAATAAGACAATTTTTGGGAAGTTGTTTTATTTGGCTATAAATGGCTATAGCCTGTATATTTTCCTAATCCCCTCGTCCTCGATAAATACTACATTTTTTCGCTATTACGTCCTAATATTTTCTAGTAAGATATTAGGACGTGTTTTCCTTATTTGATGTAGTAACTGATGTAAAAACTGATGTAGTGATGTAAAAATTGATGTAGTAACAAATAAGCCGCCGGGTAAAATACCGGGCGGCTTTATCTTTATGAGTTGGCTTTTTTCTTGTCCAGTGGTTCTATTGGGGCATTCAGTCGATTCATTGCTATAATCTTGTCGTTCATGTTTACATGGGAATATAGATCCATCGTCATGTCGAAATGTTCATGCCCTAAAATTTCCTTTAACACATTGCCGGGCATGTTGGCACGATAGGCACGAGTGGCGAATGTATCTCTAAAAGCATGAGAAGAGAAATGGCGGAATGGTATTCCGTCCGCTCTGATCCTGTTCAATATGCGGGCGATGATACCATTCAAGATTCCTACATTGCTAAATGTTCCATGCTCCGATGGAAAAACGGGATCACTCAAATTTATTGTTGTGTGCGTGGCTCTATAGATTTCTCGTTGAGAATCAATAATACTTTGAATTTCTGCATTTATGGGAATGTCTCGAAGTCCTGCTCTTGTTTTGGGGCTATCCCCTACAACAAATTTATCATTGGTGCTTTTGGTCATTGTCCGCCGGATATGTATCACATTGCTTCCAATATCTCGCCATTGTAGGGCTAGGCACTCACCCGCCCGCACTCCGGTTTTTAACATAAATTGGAAAGCTGGATAATAAGCGGAATTTTTGCAATAACGAAAAAATATTTCTTCTTCTTCCTCGGTAAGTTCTCGGTGTATGGTTTCCCTTGCGGTGTTTCTATCTACTTTTAAAAGTGGGATGCCTTGTACCACATTTCGGAAAACAATTTCGTTAAGTTCGGCGTATTTCAAAAGGGAAAATATAAGAGACTTGCAAGAGTTCGCCACTTTTGCACTATGCTTGGCGGCTATCTTTTGCATAAAGAGAACGATTTGCCGCCGCTCGATGTCTTTTACCTTGTAGCTTCCTAAATTCTTCTTGATATATAAATCATAGTGTTTTTGGTAGACCGATAAAGAAGATTCTTTTATTGTTCCTCTTTTTTCGTTGTACCATTCTTTATAAAGCTGGTTGAGTGTGATTCTTTTATTGGTGGTGTATTCCCCTTTGAGAAACTCTTGTCGCTTCTGTTCCGCTTTCTCTAATAGCTCGTCTGATGTATGCCCATATACGTATTTTCTCACATTTCTTCCATGGAGTTTCACATAAAAGGGGTATGCCCATAATCCATTCTTTCTTTTAATTGCCCCCGCTGGCATTTTGCCCATGCTCTTACACCCCCTTTCTAGGATAATTCAGTCAAAGAATACATCTTCGCTCTATCACCTTGCCAATGATACATATTTTCCCTTTTCTCAATGCTTCATAACTAAAATATCGTGGGGGATAGTCCCAATTATGGAAAGATAAAATAATTCCGCTTTCGGTTTTCGTGATTCGTGAAATGATGGTGTCAGATCCGACAATAGAAACATATGTCCTATTATCTTCGATTTCTTCCCCATTGATAATTGGCATTTCTTTTGGTGGTTCAATAATCAAGGTATCGCCCTTGCTTATATCCCATCTTGCTATATCTTTCATGCTTTCATCTTCCATGATGATACTATAGGTCTTTTCCTTGTTCATGGTCTTTGCTCCTTTGTTCCAGTACGTGCCCGCCGTGGGCGTGTCTATTCCTCGGTATCTTTGCTTTCTTCCTTGTATTCGCCGTTCATGGTTGCAATATGTCCGTTTACATAGCCACAACAATACGCCATTTGTAGGGCGTCGGCGATACTATCAAATTCATAATGCCCGTAATACTTGCAATGTTCCATGAGTTGGGGGCATTCTTTCCGCTCCCATGTCAGCATGTACTTATAGGGCATGATTTCCCGTACTTTGCGGGTATTCTCGTCAATCGTTCCTATCATGTTGCTTGTCTCCTTTCTGCAAATTATTGACTACAACCATCATAGAGAAAAGAAACATACAATTCTATGGTAGTAGGTGCTAAATTTACCTCGATTCAAACAGGGAAAAGGGCATATTTTAGGCACTTAGAACCGTACATTTTTATGATTTTAGAAAATTGACTTCCATCTCTTTTCCTATCTGCTTTTATCAGTAGGTGCTAATGGGTGGCTATAGAAATATTTTTGTTTAATTCTTATATGCCACTTATAACGCTCTTGGAATCTTGAAAAACCACCAATGAAATAGGGCGGTTTACAAAAATCGCCCCATTTGAAAATAAAACGGCGTTTGATTTTGCTAGAAAAGAACTAGGAAATACAACGCTTTTAGAAGAATAGAAAAATACGACTTGATAATACGTAACCTGTATTTAAAATTTCCTAAATGCGGGCACGGGGCGGGGATGGCGACCATTGTAAGTACCCCCTATGGGGTAGTACCTATAGAAAAATAGTTGGAACTTCTCGCACACGTGCCACCAATGCCCGCCCGGTATCGCTCCCGCTTCTCCTAGCTTTTACCTCTTGCCTTGTGTATAATGTTGGTAGGTGATAGCCCTCTTAGTTCCCGCTGGATAGGTTGCCACCGTTTAGAAGTCGCCACTCTTCCCAGTGACGGCTTTTTCTTTTACTCGTTGTCTCCTGCTCTCGGTTCTCCGTGGTTGTTATATCGGTGCAAGGATAGCTCATAGACCACCTACACGCCGTTTTTAGGGGCGTGGGTGTGTCTACAGGTATGATTTGTCATTCAGACATAACCACCATGGAAAAACCATGAGTTTTGCGAGCGTCATTTTGACCATTGGGAACGCCGTTCATGTTCCGGTAGACTATTACACACGGTTTCATTGCTCTCGTGTGTGCTGATCCGTGCGGTTTGGTTTTCTCTTGGGGCTCGTCGCTCCCGTTTTCCGGTTCTTCGTGGTTGCTATCTTGATGAATAGATAGCCAATACCACGCCTACACGCCGTTTTTAGGGGCGTGGGCATGTGTACAGGTATGATTTATCATTCAGACATAACCACCACGGAAAAATCATGAGTTTTACGGGGGACATTTTTGTCCTGCGAGAATGTCACGCACTCCGCCGGACTATCAACCATGATTCATTGCTCCCGTGTGTGCTGATCCGTGCGTTGTTGTTTTCTTTTCGTGGCTCGTTGTTCCCGTTCTCGGTTCTTCGTGGTTGCTATCTTGATGAAAGAATAGCCAATACATCACCTACACGCCGTTTTTAGGGGCGTGTGAGCGTGTACAGGTATGATTTATCATTCAGAATGAACCACCATAGAAAACCCATGAGTTTTACAGGGGCATTTTGCACCGTGAGAATGTCCACATACTCCGCCGGACTATCACACATAATTCATTCATCCATGGGTGGGGGTGTCCTATTGCCTTTTCTAAATTCCCATAATGGACAATTTTTATGTTGGCAGTGTGTCACCTCTGACAAATTGAAACCGGAACATTCAATACAATAAAGATGAATCGCCCGCCCTCGTGTTAGCGTTCCAGCTTTTCGCCTTTTCTTCGTTTCTTCGATTAATTGCCTTTCATTTCGTATCATTTTTTTCATCTCGCTTTCTAGTGCGTCCTACTATCCCATGGTATATATATAAATATAAGTTCCCCATTTCGGTGTATAGGAAATAGTTGTTTGCTTAAAAGGCTTTCGCCCTCGAGACAATCAAGAAAAATTACTATTTTTAGCTTCCCCGTTTCGGTGTGCTGATTTGGCGTTTTGGGGGCTTTGTTCCCCATTTCGGTGTGCTAGTCATTCCCCATTTTGGTGTACGGGTTTTATAAAACATATCTCATTTATTACGCTCTTTTAGCACTTTTTGAATTTGTTCCGCTTTTTCGTCCGTGATACCTTTCCAGCGTTCAGACATTCTATAGACGGACATGTCCCGCCCTTTATTAGAAAATACACGGTCAATAAGTCCATACTCAACTAATGCGTTGATAGCCCGATATAGGGTATTTTTATTTTTCTTTTTTTCTATCAAATTGCATTTGATGGCTTTATCTATGTTGATATAGAAATCATTCCCCCGTATATCTCCGCCCTCTGTCCATCTGTCACGGGGGTATTTTTTCGGATCTGCATAACTTGCCGCCCGCTTTCCTGCTTTGTATGTCCATTCGGTGCAAAAGAAATATAGATCAGTTTGTAGCTTGGTTAGTGCCCTAAAGGCGGGTGACGTTCTTAGTGATTCCGATAACTGAAAATAGGACTCTTTGGGTTTACGGGCTTTCCATGATTCAAGTTTTCTACTCATTCAATTTGTCCGCCGCCTTTTGTCTTATATTCTTTCAGCTTTGCCCGGAATGGTCTCAAGGCTAGGGCGTGTTTTCTGATTCTTCTTTCCAGTGCGTTCTTTTGATGTTCAATTTCTTCGATGGTAGCGGGCATATAATACCCGCCGTTTCCCGTGGTCTTTGCACAAATCAACGCTCCGCCGGAACGCTCTTCCAATACCTTCCGTGTAATGGTTCTTTTGGGGATGTTCAACGCTTGCCTAATTTCTTCTGTTAGTATGGCGTTATCCGCTCCGATGGCGTGATTCTCTTCAAGAAATTCATGAATCATTCTGATCACCTCGTTTCATGATTCGCTTTCATTGTCGGCTTGTTTGCTGATGGCTTTATCAATCACCCATTTGTCAAAGAGGAGACGCCGCCCGATTCTTCTTTCTGCTCCGATACCTTTCGCCCATTTCACGGCGTTGCATTCGCCCATGCCTAAATAGAACCGCAATTCATGCACATTCAATAACCGTTTATCTTTGAAATCTTTTGTGCTGTCCATGCTAATTACTCCTTGTTTTACTGTAAAATGTATTGTTAGGTATTCATTCGCACGTGCTATAATGATGATAGCCAATAGTTACGACGGTATCAAATGTTAGATATTCAAGGAAAATTTGCGATAAATTCATTCTATTTGATAGATGTTGAACCATATTCAATTATCTAGCTGGCGGGGGAAAATAAAATGAAAGATAATCAAGATTATGAAATCAACTATAAAGAAATTGGACAACGAATTAAAATAATTCGTCTTAAATTGAAAATGACGCAAATGGAATTTATACAAGCAATTAGGACAAAAGAAAAAATAATTGACAATAGCACACTTTCAAAATGGGAAAATGGGGCACAAGATACACATATATCGGTAGATAAATTAGCAAGCATAGCTAAATTAGCGAATACTACTCTCGATTGGCTTGTTTTTGGAAAAGGCGAACCGCCCGCAATTCTTAACAATAAGAACAACGAGGAAAAGAATACACTTTCCTATACAATACAAGATATTGGCAAAATGATAGTGGCTTTAGTTTTTTATTTTCATGCTGATATAAGTCTTTCAAGAACTAAAAACGGTACAAGAACCGTTATGATTGTATTTCATGAATTAGAAGTCAATCAGATCTTTCCACTAATTTTTGAAGTTAAAGCGATGTGGGAACGGGCACAAAAAGAACAAAATGAGAAATGTACTTGGGAAATTGCAAAGCGGTTACCTTGGAATAAATACATGAACCCTCGAACCTTTTATTTACAATATGATGTATTAAGTACGGCTATCATAGATTTTATTGAACAACTGTCTAAAGTTGTAGAAGTAGAAAAGATAGGAGATTTAATCGAACCTAATGCACCATTTTGTGATGGGTTTGAACTACTTTTAAATGAAAGTTGGTCTGAACTAGGTTTTCATGGGTTTGGTCTTGGCTTTCAAAACGGGGCGATGACAAAAAACGCAAATCAATTATTAGCAAATTATCTTGATAGGTTGCCGCAAGTGACAATGAAAGAATTTTTAAAAGAAGAATATTTAAATGATGAATACAAATAAAAAAACGGGGCTTCTATAGCTCCGTTTTTGAGTGCTTTTTTATCTGATGTAAAAACTGATGTAGTAGAGGAAAATTTGATAGTTCATAGCCGATTTTCTTCGTGTTTATTGCATTTCTTGAAACGCCGTTGTATAATAAGACAATTTGTGCATTTTTCGATGCATACTATTATTTCTTTTTTCTTAAGTGACATGGGGAGGAATTATGTCAGAAAAATCTTTAGAAGAATTGGAACTGGAAGAAACTGGGGTCTCTCGCCAGGAACGATGGAAGGTCATGTGGGCTTCTATCGTGGGCTATGCGATGGATGGCTTGGATGTGCTCATCCTGTCCTTTGCTATGGCGGCCATTGTGAGTGAATTTGGACTGACTTTAGGGGAAGGCGGTCTGATTGCCACTTACACTTTGATTGGTACCGTACTTGGCGGGTATCTGTTTGGTATTTTCGCGGATTACTTCGGTCGTGTCCATACGTTTGCACTGACCATTATCATTTTCTCTATTTTCACCGGTGCTTGTGCGTTTGCAGACAACGTGATGCATCTCAATATTCTTCGTTTCCTGGCCGGTCTTGGGCTTGGCGGTGAATATGGGATCGGCATGACTTTGGTCACCGAAACTTGGCCGGCTGCGAAACGTGCTCGTGCCACCGCTGGTGTCGCTATGGGCTGGCAGGCCGGTGCAGTGCTGGCAGCTGTTTTGGCTGCTGTTGTTCTCCCTGATTATGGTTGGAGAGGACTGTTCCTGGTGGGGGTCATCCCGGCGCTTTTGGCTGCTTGGGCTCGTCATGGCCTGAAGGAACCACCGATGTGGCTGAAACGTAAGGAAATGAAGAAGCAGCTGCAGGAAAGAAAAGCCAGAGGCGAAGCGCTGACCGCAGAAGAAGAGGAAGAACTGGCAGAAGCAAAGAAATTCCCGCTGGCTCATCTGTTTTCCAGCCCATCTAAGACGCTGACTACCATTTCCTTGACCATCATGACCAGTGTACAGAACTTTGGTTACTACGGCATCATGGTGTGGCTGCCAATGATTCTTCTGAAGGAACACGGTCTTTCCACCAAATCCATGTCTGGCTGGATGGTTGTCACTGTGGTGGGCATGATTGCTGGTATTTATGTATTCGGTTACCTCTCCGACCGTTTCGGACGTAAAAAACCGTACCTGCTCTTCTACGTTTGCGCTGCTGCCATGGTTTACATCTATGTCAACTTGGGAACTCCAATGGCTCTGCTTTTCGGCAGTGCCATGCTGGGCTTCTTCTGCAACGGCATGATGGCTGGCTACGGCACATTGCTTTCTGAAAACTACACCACCGATGCTCGTTCTACCGCACAGAACTTCATCTTCAATACCGGTCGTGCCGTAGGCGGTTTCGCTCCGGCCATCATCGGTGCTATCGCACAGAACCAGGGCTTCTCCGCTGCCTTCGTTCTCCTCTCTGGCGTCTATCTGGCTGCCGCAGTGAACGTATTGCTGTTCATCAAAGACACTAAGGGTGTGACGATTAAGTAATTGGTGACTGGTGACTCGTGACTGGGGTATTATTCTGCTGATTTCGTTTGCTATCATAGCAAGATAGGAATTGGCAAAGGGTTAAAAAGGTTATAAAGGGGTATGGGAAATACGAAATACCATACCCCTTTATAACCTTTTTTAACCTTGTGACAGGCGGTGGATTCTACCTGTTAGACAGAGAATGAAGCCTCATAATACCCTTTATTTCCCTAATCCCTAGGGCCTAGCTATTATACTTGTTGTTAGTTGTTGGTTGTTAGTTGCCTGGCCCCAAACAACTAATACCCAACAACCAACAACAATTCCACCTCCCAGTCACGAGTCACCAGTCACCAGTCACTTATATATAGACATCTTCTATATATCTATGTATAATAATACGAGTTAGTTGATATTTTATGAGGTGACAACATGAAAACTTGGAAAAAAGGAATGCTTCTGGCGGCAGCGGCTTTGATGACTGTGGGGCTCATCAGCGGTTGCAGCGATGACAAGAAGGGGAATGATGTAGCAGGGAAGACCCCGCTGAAGGTAGCAACCAATGCGACTTACGTGCCGTTTGAATTCAAATCGGCCGATGGGAAAGATTATACGGGCTACGAAATCGATGTGGTTCGTGCGGTAGCCAAGCAGATGAACCGAGAAGTGGAATTTAAAAATATTGCTTTTGACGGACTCATTCCCTCTTTGCAGTCCCATGAAGTGGATATGACTGCTTCTGGCATGACTGCCACCAAGGAAAGAGCAGGAAAAATTCTCTTTGCGGCGCCTTTCTACGAAACGAAATTGGCTGTAGTAACCCCGAAAGATAGCCCCATTCATTCCGTAGCGGATATGACCAATGGGGAAGAAGTGGCTGTCCAGGTGGGCACCACCGCCGCATACTATGCCCAGGATAAAGGCATGAAGATTCGCGGCTTCGATCATTCTTCCGATATCGTAATGGAACTGAAAGCCGGCGGGGCTAAGTCTGGCATTTTGGATAAACCGGCAGCCGATTATTTCGTAGCCACCGATGGGAAAGACAACTTCCGCGTGGTCGATGTGCCGGATTCCAAGGTACAGTACTTTGCCTTTGGATTCAATAAGGACAACAAAGCCCTGCAGGAAGAAGTCAATGGCGCCATTAAGACACTGACAGAAAATGGGACTCTCAATGAACTGCACGAAAAGTGGTTCAAGACCCCACTGCCGAAGATGCCTGCTACTTGCGAAGAAGCACTTCAAATGCAGTGAGAAGTTAGAAGTGAGAAGTGAGAAATGAAGGTGGCCTGGCACAATTCATATAGCCAAGCAAATTAAAAGGACATGGTCGAAGGAACTGTTCGGCTATGTCCTTTTTATAGTTAGGAGTGAGGAGTTAGGAGTGAGGAGTGGTGGAAGGGGCGCACAATTCA
>DBLC01000042.1:5986-14088 GCA_002297935.1 Dialister sp. UBA734 | reverse complement strand
AAATATAAAAAGGTTATGATTCTGCTGATTTCTCCTTTCAAATATATCATGAGTAATGGCTAGATGCAGGGTTAAAAAGGGGTATATAAGGTTATGAAACTTGCGATAAGCACATAACCTTATATACCCCTTTTAACCTTGTTGCAAACGATAAAGTTTATATGTTAGAAAATAGCGATGAGTAGAATAATAACCTTCTTTATACTACACGGCGCTTAATAATTTGTGCACCCCGTCCACTACTGCTCATTCCTAACTCCTCACTTTCCTAGTCCCTAGGGCCTAGCTACTAATCCCCAGCTACCAGTCACTAGTCACTAGTCACCAGTTACCAACTTCGGCACTTCAATCATCTTCCCAAATGTAAAGGACCAAAGGTAGAGGTGAAGAACCGGTTTGCCCAGCAGTTTTTCGGCGGCTTCGCCGTAGACTTGGAGCTGCACTTTGTAGTGATTGCGCAGTTCTTCTTCGCTCATGAAGCGGTCGGTTTTGTAATCGATGATGAGGATGCCTTCTTGGTTTTCCAGCATGCAGTCCATGACGCCTTGGAGGAAGATTTTTTCTCCCGCTTCACAGTCCGGATAGAAGGAGTGGGCTGGAAGGAGGATGGAGAAGGGCATTTCTTTGCGAATCACTGTGGATTCTTTCATGGCCTGACAAAGAGGGCTTTCCATGAAGGTACGAATTCCCTGGACGGGATTTCTATTTTTTCGATGGGAAAGAAGGGTTTTGGTTTCTTCTTCGGTGAAGACGTTCTTGGCGGCAAGTTCCTGGATGCGGTCGCGGATGGCGGCTTCGGTGGGTTCTAAGGTGGTGAAGTCAATCATTTCCATGGCTTTGTGCATCAAGGTGCCGAAGGTGGTGCCGCTGTAGGTGGGGGTGTCGTCTTGCAGGAACGACGGTGGTTCGCTGTAGTCGGCAGGAAGGGTGTTTTCTTCTTCCTTCTCTACTGTTGTGGCTTCTTCGGTCAAGGTGACAGACGGATAGGGCGGTTCGTCACTGGCGGCGTATTCGGCTTCTTCCCGAAGTTTCACTGCTGAGGTGGCGGTCAGTTTGGCCGGTGTATGAACCGCGCCGTTGTGGCTGTAGGTCCAGGTGAGCTGGCGGCGCATCCAGTCCGGAACGGGCTGGGGCAGTAAGGAGAGAAACGCTTCTTTGGAGGTAGAAGAGAGCTTTTCTGAAATGTCAGGCGCTACCGATTCTTCTTTCTCCCACAGGGCGTTTTCTTCTTTGGTGAAGAGGTCGCTTTCTTTGGTGATGGTGAGCGTAAAAGACGAATGATCGCTAGGGGCATCGTTCTGGTAGATGGGGATTCGTTCCACCAGGTCCCAGGCTTTCTGGAAGCTTCTGTGGTGGAGCATAGCGGGGAAAATCCAGTCCAGGTAGGACGTGCCGTTGGAAATGAGGTGGGAAGGAAGGGGGGAGACGGTCTTATTTCCTGTGCCAGCCAGAGGGAGACTATAGGTTTTTATCATTTTTTCTATATCCTTGCAAGTGGCGGTGAGGTACAGTTTGTCTCGGGCACGGGTCATGGCGACGTAGAGCAGACGGGCTTCTTCGGCGTGGTTTTCCCGTTCCGCGGCGGCTTTCACGGCGTACCAATAGAGGGACGGCCAGCGGAGGCGGTGGGCTTTGTCGTAGTGCTGGATGCCGATACCCAGGTTTTTGTGACAAATGGTAGCGGCCCGGGTGTCCTGCAGATTGAACCGTTTTCCCATATCGGCAAGGAAGACCACGGGAAATTCCAGCCCTTTGCTTCGATGGATGGTCATGATGCGCACTGCATCGGAAGAAGTGCCGCTGGAAGTGGTGGATTTGAAATTTTGCTTTTCTTCGGTGAGCCGGGAGAGATAGTTTAGGAACGGATAGAGGCCATTGTGGGAGGTGGCGTCTCGTTCTTTGGCCAGCTCATAGAAGGACAGCACGTGGGCCCGGCGGAAGGTGCCGTTGGGGAGACCGGAAATATAGGTGAGGTAGTCCGTGTCTTCCAGAATTTGCTGCAGCAGCGGGGCGATACCATCCTGGACGGAGGCCTGGCGCCAGGACTGGAAATGGGACAGGAAATCAGACAGTTGGGCTTGTTTCTCTGGAGAGAGAATGTCCTGGGGGTCCGAAAGAATGGAGAAGAGGTGGGATTTTCCCATCTCTTTTTTCTTGAGCGACAGGCGGGCCATGTCGGTTTCATCAAGGCCAATGAAATAGGAACGCAAAATCGCCGTCATAGCCAGGTCCTGCAAGGGGTTATCCAAAATTTTCAGAAGTGCCCAAAGCATTTCCACTTCGCTGTTTCGCACGAAATCATCTTCTCGATCGGACAACGCGGGAATGTGGGCTTCTTCCAAGACTTTCAGCAAGGCCGGTCCTTTGGTGGCTACGGACCGGAGCAGAATGACCATATCGCTATAGGTGATGGGACGGAAGGTGCCGTCTTTGTTCATCACTTGCTGCTGGTTGTCCACCAGTTCGTGAATCTTCCGGGCGATGAGGCGACCTTCCCACTGGATATTTTCCAATTCTTTGAGCGCTGGTTCCGTATCGTCTTCTTGAATGTTGCTGGTATCGATGAGTTCCATAGAGACAAAGCCGCCCACGTAGTTATCCGGACGGGGTTCTTCGTGGCGGCCCGCGTAGAGGGCTTCGGCGTCGCCATAGGCCAGTTCCAGATTCTTTTCGGTCATGATTTGACGGAACAGGAAATTGATGGACGACAAAATGGTGGCATCGCTGCGGAAGTTTTTGTTCAAATCGATGCGGTAGTTGGTGGACTCTTTGTCAGTGGAGAAGGAATTGTATTTCTCCAGAAAAATTGTAGGGTCTGCCTGACGGAACCGGTAAATGCTCTGCTTGATATCCCCCACCATGAATCGGTTGGTGCCGCTGGAAATCAAGGCGGTGATCAGTTCCTGCACGCCGTTGGTGTCCTGGTATTCATCGATCATGACTTCCTTGTATTTCTGGCGAATCGAAAGGGCTGCCGCAGAAGGAAAGTCTAAGGCGTGCTTTGGGGTGAATTGGGGATTGTCTTTATCCAGCAGGATGTCCAAAACGTAGTGCTCCAAGTCGTTGAAATCCATGAGACATTCTTGCCGCTTTTGGGCCTGGTAGGCTTTGGTGAAATCCAGGGCCAAGTCGGATAGCACTTTCACGATGGGGTACATGGATGCCGTTTCAGAAAGCCACTGGTCTTCGTGGATGGAAAGAAATGGTACCAACTGCTTGGTGTAGGTGTCTTTGGCTTCGTTCCGGAGAGCTTTAATGGATAGTGCTTCTTCGCCGTTGTTGAAATCTTTGGCAGTGATATGGAAGGGGTTCGTCTGGGCCGCTTTGGCAGATTTCAATGTGGCGTATTGGAAGGACGGCAGGCTGTAGAGCTCTTTCCAGGATTTCACTTGGGCAAAGGCAGAAAAGAAACTGTATTCGCTGCTGAGCTGCTCCCCGTAGACGATTTCACAAAGTTTATTTCCTTCCATGATGGAAAAGGCCTGGCGATACAGATCCGCTGCCTTTTCGGCCCGGGCGATGAGTTCGTCCAAAATGGGCTTTGTCCAGGGGAAATCATCCATGGATGCGTCTTTGGTGAAATGGTAGCTGTCGGGCAAATGGGAAATCCAAACTTCTGGGAAGGCCATGGAGCAGGCGAATTGGTGGATTTTCAAAATGGTCTGCTTCAGGGCGCTGTCCTGGTAGCGACTGGCAAAGAGGTCTGCGGTGTCTAAGAAATCCGGATCATTTTTTTCGTACCAAGATTCCAGCACGTCCGATAAGACCTGGTCTTTGAGCAGGTACGCTTCGTTCTCGTCGGTCAGCATCTGGGTCTTCGGGTCCAAGTCCAGAAGGTAGAAATATTGGCGCAGAATGGACTGGAAGAACGAATCCAACGTGGAAATCTGGGCACTGCCCATCAGGGAAATTTGTTTCTCCAGGTGATGCATCAGCGGGCCGTTGTTTTCCTTGTCCGCCTGCTCTAGCTCCTTGGTGAGCGACTGGGCCACACGGGATTTCATTTCATTGGCCGCCGCTTTGGTGAATGTCAAAACCAGGAGTTCATTGATATGGACAGGATGCACCGGGTCTTTCACCAGTCGGATGATTCGTTCCGTCAGTACCGCTGTCTTTCCGCTTCCGGCGGCTGCCGAGAGAAGAAGATTTTTATTTCGTATCTGCAGGGCTTCTTCCTGCTGTTTGGTCCAAGGCATAACTACTCCTTTTCGGATAGAGAGTTCAAATGCGTAATGCGTAGTGCGCAGTGCGTAATGGTGGTGCGGCGCACAACTTATAAAGCGCCGCAATACTTTTAAAGGTTATTGTTCTGCCACTTCCTCTATCAAACAAAATGTATGTACCGATACAGTCAGGGTTATAAAGGTTATATAGGGTTATGTGATTTCGTTAGTATCATAACCTTTTATACCCCTTTTAACCTTTTGACAAGCGGTATTTTTTTAGTATGAAATAGAACAAATCAGCAGAATAATAACCTTATATAATTTTGCGGCGCTTTATAAATTGTGCACCGCTACTTTCACTCCTAACTGCTTTTCCTAATCCCTAGGGCCTAGCCACCAGTCACTAGTCACCAGTCACTAGTCACGAGTCACGAGTCCTCTTTCTCCGCTAATTCCTTCAACTGCTTCTTGAGCTCCGAATCACTTGGCATATGAATGTATTCATAGCCTTCGCCGGCCAGGTTCGGGTCGAAGCGGCAGATGGGGTGGTAGGGGCAGTAGGTGCAGGGGGAGGCGCCTTTGTAGCGGACGGGACGGATGGGGATCTGGCCTTGGCTCATTTCGGTGTACAGGGAGAGGAGTTTTTTCTTTACGATGGTCAGGAGGAATTGGAAGTCCTCTTCAGTGAGCAGGCTGGTGTTGCTGTAGAGGCCGCCGTCTTTTTTGAGACGCACCGACAGGTAGGAATCATCTTCTCCCAGGGCACTGTCCAAGTCTTTTAACACCGTGGTATCTTGCAGCAGGAAGCCAGAGGTCATGTCCTTTTTTGAAATAGCCGGTTCGCCGCCGGGCGGCACCGAGGCGGTGCTTTTCACATCGCCGGAGAGGTAAATGTACATCAAAGCTGCCGGGAGCAGACCGGGATGGTCATTGTTTTCCGAAAGGGCCAGGAGGTAAGTCAGGAGCTGCAGTTTGAGACCGCTGACGATTTCTTGGAGCGAGGCTCTGGTGCGGCCTGTTTTGTAATCGAAAATGGCCGCCGCTTCGCCGCACCGGTCGATGCGATCGATTTTTCCTTTCAGTGTGAAAGAATCGGTATTTCCATCGCTGATATGGAGAAGAAATTCTTTTTCCAACGCGTCGGTGTGGAAATGGCTTCGTTGGCTCCAGCTGCGCAGGTCTGTCAAGGTTTGGCGGAAGGTATTTTTCAGATTTCTTTCGGTATAGCGAGAGGCCCCATCGGAAGAGAGAATGCCAAATTTAATTTTTGGCGCCAAGTGGGACGCAATGGTATCGGAAATCTGGGTGATGTCTTCGTCGGTGGCGTCTTTCCAGTCTTTGGCATGCCGCTTCAATGCACTGCCGAATTGGTGGAGCCCGGCGTGGAGGTAATTGCCCATGTCCATCACGTTGAGCTTCCCGTCGTCTCGTTCGGAAAGCCCCAGGCCGTATTGCAGGTAGTATTGGTAAGGACAATTTCTATAATTTTCCAACTTGGTGACAGAGCTGAAGAATCGGCCGCCGGGCTTAAAGAGCTGGGCTGCCAGGTCTTTTGGCAGCATGACCGCTTCGTTGGTGTAATCCAAGCTGGCGAGTTTCTTTAAGAGCTGGGGCTTTTCTGTGGGTTCAGTCCAAGCCCAAGAGGCCAGGGCCGTCCAGGGAGAATGGGCAGGCGGCAACGTGTCTCGGATGACCGATGGCAGCAGGGAGAGGGCTTGTTTCGGATTGGAAAAGAAGGACCGGTCGGCGCCTTGGAGAGACGCATTGTGGACTTCTTTTTTTTCTGAGAAATAGCCCAAATGAGCAAGCTGGCTTACCAGGTAAGACGGCGAGGTTTCCTGTCCATCGCTGGTGAGGGCTGGGTAAGATAGATACAAGCCGTCGGAACCGCGGGTCAGGGCCAAATAGGCATAGAACTGTTCTTGGTGCACCATGTCCATGAGCCAATTGCCGAAAAGCAGTTGGCTATTTTTGTAAATCTGCTGCTTTTCCAGCTCGGTGAAAAAGCCGCCTTCTTCGATGCGTTTCGGAAATTCGCCTTCCAACGCACCGGGGACGAAAACTACTTTGGCTTCCATGGCGTAGCCGCGATCCATGCCAGTAACGGTCACGTGGTCCAAAGAGGGTGGAATGGTGGAATAGGTGAGAGCCGACAGACCATCTTCAAAAATGGAAAGGAATTGGTCTACGTCCAATGGGTCATTTCCGGCTACGTGGACCACTTCTTCCAAGAGAGACAATACTTTTTTCCACACCTGCAAATGGGGGCGCAGATGGGTGTCCTGCCATTCTTTTTCATCCATGGCGGATAAGGTGTCGGGGATTTTTTCCTGCACCAACCACTGGTACAGCAAGGTGCAGCGGTCTTTTCCTGTCACTGCCTGTTTCCACGCCTCGGCCATTGGGTCTAAGAGAGAAGTCAAAGTTTCGCGCCATCCATTGGCTTCTCTAAGCTCTGCCTGTTCTGCTTCGGTCATAGGCGGTGGTTCTTTGTCCAAATCGCGATAGGACCGGAACGACCAGGGTTCATGCCACTGCCAGGAACGGATGCGATGGGTGAGGGCATAGTTTTCCAGCTGGTCGATTTCTTCTTGGGTAAATTCGGGGAGAAGGCCGGTTTTCAAAAGACGAAATAGAGATTCCAGCTGCCAGCCCCCGTGGGTCCGTTTCGCTTCTTTCGTGAGAAACCGAAGAAGGAAATCCAGAAGCATCACCAAGGGATGGTTGTTCATGGGATGCTTTTTATCGATGAAGCCGGGGATGTCATACTTCTGAAAGGCCCGTTCAAAGAGGTCGTTGTAATTGTCCGGCGTGCGGAGCAGTACCAGCACATCCCGATACCGAAGACCTTGGTCGCGAACGAGAGTCATAATGGTGCGGGCAATGGCGTCCACTTCTTCTTCTTTATTGGAGGCTGTGAGAAGATGCAAGCCTTTTTGCACCTGTGGATCCGTTTCTTCAGAAAGGGGGCAACGCTCCGGCCGCGGCGTAAAGAAGCAGCGGGCCATAGAGAGAATGCGGTCATTGTGGAACCGCTTGTCATTGGTGAGGTGCAGCGAGGAAGAACGGCGTTCTTTTTCCTGCAGCAAGGTGTACAAATGGAAGGGACGGGAGAAATTGGTATTTCCGGCGGCTTCTTCCGGCGTATCCATCTGGAGCGTCACGGTCACTTCTTCGGCGGTGTGAATCAGAGCGGAAACGATATTGATTTTTTGCGGTGCCATGCCGTTGAATCCATCAATCCAAATGCGGGAGTGACGGAGTTTTTCTGATTTCGGGATTTCCCGGGCCAGCAGGTCAAAGAGACTGCCCTGGTAGGAGAAATGGTCTTTCAGATACTGGTGGTAGGCCTGGTAGAGCAGGGACAGGTCGCACAGTTTCTTTCCCAGCGGCGTGTCGCCTTCTGCTTCGGCGGCACCGGCCAGTTCTTCTTCGCTGATACAGAACATATCCAGCTGATGAAAGAAATTGGTCAATTCTTCGGAGAAATGGGGTTGGGACGCCACTTTCACAATCATCTGCAGCTTGTCTTTGTGTTCTTCCAAGAGGCGACGAATGATGATCTGCTGTCCCAACGGCGACAGGGCATCGCTGACCGGGGAATGGAGTTCTTGAAATACCCGATAGGCCAGCCGGGAAAAACCGGATACTGTCACATCCACAAACCCTTCGCCCGGAAAGGCTTGGGCCAGCTGGTATTCGGCGGTGTAAGTGCACTGGTCCGGTACCAACAGATAGGCCCGGCTTCCGGGATTCTGTGTGACGTATTCTCGAATTTCCTGGCAGCACCGGCAAGTCTTCCCCGTGCCGGCTCGACCGAAGATGAAGTGTAGACTCATGACACTTTACTCCTTATATGATAGAGGAACATAATGCTTGATTTGATAGTCAATGCGAAGTGCGTGGTGCGTAATGCGTAATGAAGGAAGGGGCGCA
>DBLC01000042.1:2348-5939 GCA_002297935.1 Dialister sp. UBA734 | reverse complement strand
CCCAATACCCCTTTTTATATAACGAATGTAGTTAGCCGTAGGCCGTATTTGTGCCGTCTACGGCTAACTGCCTACAAGAACGGCGAGCATACAGTAACGTTTTTGTGCTTTCTATATCAGCAGGTATAAAAGCAATTCGATGCGCTCGCCGCTACCATTACGCACTACGCACTTCGCATTACGCACTATTTTATCATTTCATCGCTTTTTCCGCTAACGCGTCCATGTCGTTATCGAGCATGTCCCATTCGGAATCGGCGCAAAGGGCGGCCAGGACGTAGTAGGTATTTCCTTTTTTCCATACATAGCTCTTCATGTAGAAAGGCAGGGTCCAGCCGTCGGCTTTGGTGATGATGCGGGTGCCGAAGGTGTAGCCTTTTTTATGGAAGGAAGCGGCGGGGGTGGTATTTCTTAAAGAAAAGGAGAAGATGCCTTCTGGTACGAGATTTTTATTTTTCTGGTTCATAGAAGAAATATAGCTCTTGATCAGGGCATTGCCGAACGGTTCTGCCAGAGTGAGCATTTGATTGAAGTTGGAGAGGGATGCATCGGCTGATTTCTTATCGGAGAACAGATTGCGAAGCGGATCGGCTTCTCCTTTGGCCGGAACCGGATAGGACCAGTGGTATACCATGGCCGTAGCATAGAATCCGTCTTGTTGTTTTTGCAGTTGCCCCATAGGGAATTTATGCAAAAGCTGCTGCATGGTATCGGGCAATTTTTCTGTTTCTGGCAGCTGTGACAGGTCAGGACTATAAGGAACGTAGTTGCTTTCTGGTAAAGAAATGGGATCTGTCAGGAAAGCAGAACCTTTGGCGAAGAGAGAAGGCATTTCTTTCTGGCTGGAAGTGGTGGCAACCGGTACGGGGGCAGAGGGGGTCAGATTGGTGGCACCGACGGCAGCGGTGGATAAGAGAGCCGCTAGAATCAAAGCAGTTAATTTTTTCATTGGAGCGCCTCCAGTGCTTTAGCAATATAGGGCTGGAAATAGAGTCCATCAGTGGATGAAGTGGCAATCAAAGTAAAGCATACTTGGTCTTGGCTAGGGGTTACCAGCACCGACAGGTACAGCGGGGTCAGCATTCCTTGCAGCTTTTGCGTCGATGTCAGGGAATAGTGCATATAGGGCACGCCATGGCGAGAACGATCCTGCTTCCATTGGGAATGATTCAAAATCACTTCTCCCAATCCATCGCCTAAAGAAATAGCCGCATCCTCTCGGGTTGCTTGGCTGGTGATACCAGAAGAGAGCATAGCCTGGTATTCTTCCCAAGTGGAGAGACCATCAAATGGGGTGGCTGTTCCTTCTTTGGGGAAATGGGTGCTGATGGTTTCCCAACTGGAAAAACTATCCTTGGTCATCGGGCAGGATAGGACAAAGGCTTGGTATACATTGTCGCCCGTATCGGCCACAATCTGTCCGATTTGGGTATCCTTCAAAAGGCGGACCGCTTCCTTTGCCATGGTTTCTTTGTCGGAATCAGATAGGGTGGAAAAATTTTTATTTTTCTTCATGGATTCCACCATTTTCTTCTCTACTTCGGGAGAAGAAATGAGTTGGTTGAAATTTTGACCATAGTAAGAATCTTTTCCTTGGTGGACAGAAATAGAAGCGTCCAAAGGCAGTACATGCCCGTCGGCCAAAGGCAGATCCGCGGCCTGGGCATAGCCGGTGCCAAGCAGGGCACTGGCAAAGGCGATGCAGAGTAGTTTTTTCATGTTGTTCTCCTTTTTGAAATGTATCTGGTGACTGGTGACTCGTGACTGGGAAATGCGATTCTAGTCATGAGTCTACTTCATTTATTACTTATTATATTGCTTTTGGGGACTGGTGACTAGTGACTGGTGACTCGTGACTGGGGATTAGGAAATATGTGGTGACATCGGTTGAAGGAAAGGGTTCTTAGGATTCTCGAATGGGCTAACAGACACTGGAGGCATCAGGTTATCGTCATTTGGGCAAATAAATGGCTAATGCATGTTGACGCTCGTGATATAATATATAAATTCAAACTTTAACTCATCGAAAGTATAACAATTCATTTCGATATTATTATCTAGGAATATAATATACCAATGATAGGTCCGTAGGACATCGCCCCATCGGGGGAGATGCCGAAGGCAGAGGGGGGTGTATTTCCTCGCCCGAAGGGCGGTTGTATGGTTTTTATAAATACAAAGCGATATGAATTCCAATGTTTGATGAGTATCAAAATGTTTTTATTCCGCTTCGTATTCAGAAAACCATACAACCGTCCTTTGGGCGCGGGAAATGCACCCCCTCTTTTGATTCTCCCCCGGAGGGGGAGAGGCCCGATGGGCCTATCATTGGTATGTAAAACGTTGGAGACAAACGGCTTATAAAAAATCGTAACGAAAGGATCACGCAATGGACAACAAAATCTGGACCAGGGAGTTTATCGGCATGGGTCTGACGAATTTCTTTTATTTCATGTCACAGTACATTTTGCTGGCGGCGCTGCCGGTGTATATCATGGATGATTTGCACCTGGGGCAGTGGGAAGCCGGGATGGCTATGACTTGTTTTCAGATTGGGACGGTGTGCTGCCGGCCTTTGGCGGGGCGGATTATCGATGGGGTGCAGAAACAGAAACTTCTTCTGGTCACTTCAGTGTTCTTCTTGCTCACCATGGTGGGCTTTTTGTTGGCTAGCCAGTTGGAAATGGTGTGGGGGCTTCGTCTCTTGCACGGAATTATTTTTGCCTTAGGCACCACCGCGTCGGCTACCATGGCCGCTTTGGTCCTTCCGCCGAAACGAAAAGGGGAAGGCATCGGGTACTTTGCGGTGTGCGGCAACATGGCCATGGTGGTGGGGCCTCTGGTGGGGCTTCTCATTGTGGATGCTTTCGGGGCGAAGGTGCTGTTTTGCTTCCTGTCTTTCTTGGCGGCTATGGCCATTGTTTCCGGCAATGGCAAGAAACTGCCTGCTTCTGTGGTTTGTCCGGGGGAAAAGAAAAAACGGGGCTTCCATGTGAGCGATTTCTTCGAGAAAAAAGCCCTTCCGGCGGTTATTCTGGGCGGATTGGTGTTCTTTGCTTACGGCGGCGTCTTGACATTTATCCCTATGTACACTAGAAGTCTGGGATTGGGGTCTTATACCAGTCTGTTCTTCATGGTCTTTGCGTTGGTGATTGTGCTGTCCCGTCCGTTTGTGGGCTATCTCTTTGACCACCACGGTTCGGACTATACGGTGTATCCGGGATTTGTGTTCTTCTCTCTAGGCTTTGTGGACTTCAGCATGGTGTCCGGCGTGTGGTCCCTGCTCTTCTCTGCTGCAGTGCTGGGCCTTGGCTTCGGTGCTTTGGCACCGGCGTTTCAGACCATTGCGGTACAAAGCGCCCCACCAGTCCGTGCCGGCGTGGCTACGTCCACCTATTTCTGGTCTCTCGATATCAGCGTAGGACTGGCCGCCGCCTTCCTGGGCCTCATCGCCGCCCAGTGGAGCTATTCCTTCATGTACGGCGTGATCTGCCTGGCCTCGTCCCTTCTGGGCTTGGCGTACTATACGTGGTGGAGGCATGGGAGATAGGGGCTTCCGCTACTTTGTTTAATGCGTAATGCGAAGTGCGT
>DBLC01000042.1:0-2332 GCA_002297935.1 Dialister sp. UBA734 | reverse complement strand
TGCGTAGTGCGTAATGAAGGAAGGGGCGCATCAAATTATATAGCGCCCCAATCCCCCTTTTTATACAACGAATGCAGTTAGCAGTAGGCAATATTTGTTCCGCCCACTGCTAACTGCCTACTGCCTACAAGAACGGCGAGCATATAGTGCCGTTTTTGTGCTTTCTATATCAGCAGGTATAAGAGCAATTCGATGCGCTCGCCGCCACCATTACGCACTACGCACCACGCATTACGCATTATTTACATAAAAAGTCTTTCATCCCCTAAAAACTATACACCCGTTTGATTTCTCCCTCTGTAGGTGTATAATGATGGTATAAAGAAAAACTAACAAAATCGCAAAAAAGCAGAGGGCAGAGTTATGAGACACAAGGGGATATCATCTTACTTTAACTTAGCCATTATCAATATCGGAATCATACTGACCATTGTTCTTGACGTTTTCGTATTTCGCCAATTGGAAATGACCGAGCAGGAGCAGACCCGCGAGTTGGGGAATGCCCACCTGGCTTGGATTTCGCAGTCCATTGAGCGATATGTGAATATAGCAGACGGCATGGTCTCTTTTGTGATGCGTGAACAAGGGCATCCGAAGAAAATGAGTGAACGGGCGGGGCAGTATTTCCCTATGAGCCCGGAGCTCACCAGCATCCAGCTGGCTCCCGGCGGGGTGGTCAGTGAGGTGTACCCTTGGGACAAGGATCGCATCGATTTGAAAGCCATAATGCCCGATATAGACGCATGGAAAGCCGATGGGGCGAAGCGGCGGCAGCGGACTTCTGTGACGGACATTGTGGAAAAGGAGAACGGAGAGAAAGACCTGGTTTTCATTCGTCCGGTCTATGTGTGGCAGCAGGGAAACCAGGAAAATTTCTGGGGATTTACGGTGGTTGACGTGTCGCTCAATCGCATGTTGGAGCACATGGATTTGACCCGTTTGGGGTTGGTGGGCATTCGCTACCAGCTATGCTGGACTGATTCGACTACAGGGAAGGAAGTAGAAATTTCTTCCAATGGAATCTTAGCAGGCGATCGGGTATCGGCCATTCGCGGCATCGATGGGGATACGTGGACCCTGTACATGCAGCCCATCAATGGGTGGGGAAATACTTGGATCATTGTGATGCTCACCTGGATTGGGCTCACCATCACGGGCCTATTGGCTTTTGCCAGAGCCCATATTTTACAAATTCGTCATCAGGGAGAAATCGATGAACTGACCGGGGCGTACAACCGCAAAGGTGGCGACCGGGTGGTGGCAGACTTGATGAAAAAACATCCGAGTGAGAAATTCATGGTTATCGCTCTCGATGTGGACAATTTCAAACTTATTAACGACGTGTACGGCCATGATGCGGGCGACCGGGTACTGATGCAATTTGTCTATAATATGCGCCAAACCTTTGGCTACAACGCGATTATCACTCGCAACGGGGGCGATGAATTTGTCATTGTCTGCCCATACAAGGAAGAAAATTTGGTGGCTGAAAAAGCACGGCTCTTTTCTGAAACCCATCACAAGGTGCACCATCATGGGAAACTTGTCAATTTTCATACCTCCATGGGCTATGCGGTCTATCCGGAGCAAGGGACGGAGTATAAAAATCTGTGCATCAAAGCGGACTTTGCCCTGTACAATGCGAAGCTTAATGGCAAAAATGGTTGCCGGAAATATGATGATTCTCTGGTCAATATGCAGGAACGATTCCAGTTGGGATTCAACTTGTCCGACATGACCAACCATATGCCAGGGGCGATGATTGTCTATCGAGCCGATACAGAACGGAAAATTCTTTTTGCCAGCGATCAGATTATTGACCTGTTTGAATGTGACAATTGGGCGGATTTCATGGCCTATTGCCAAGGCAGCTTCAACCACGTCATCTCGGAATCGGATAAACGAGTCCTGGATGCAGAGCGGGAGGAAATGATTGCCTTCTCCCATAGCGATCGGAACGTGGAATTCCTGGATTTCCAAATCATTACCAAGACAGGCAAAGTGCGAGACATCATCAGCGCCGGCAACTATAACGTCAATACTTTCCACGGCGGCGTATTCTACGTCAGCATTTTCATTAAGAAACACCTGCGGCTGAAAAAGGCGGAAGAAATACGGGGGTTGAGTGATTAGGAAGCGGTGACTCGTGACTGGTGACTGGTGATTGGTAGCTAGGCCCTAGGGATTAGGAACATCGAATGTGCCTCTAGGGAAACACTGATTTAATCATGGTTTGAAATTATTCTTGAATTTTTATTCAAAGCGAGGAAATGAAATCCGCGAATAGCGAGCTATTTAAGGATTTTCTTGACGATGATTTGGATAAAAATTC
>DBLC01000162.1:25712-31816 GCA_002297935.1 Dialister sp. UBA734 | reverse complement strand
CGAGTAAAACTTGACACATACTTACGGTTTCTCAGGTTTTACATCCGCTATCAAAGAAAACTTCCAAAATATTTCTCTCACGCCCATATACTACACCCCCCTGGGGTCCTTTGTCAATCATTCTATTTTTCATTTCCTATCACATTTCACCGCTTCGGACTGTCACAAGGTTATGAAGGTTATTATTGTACTCCATCCCCCTACCTAACAAAGTTAAAAATACCGCTGCCATCAAGGTTATAAAAAGGGTTATGTCAAAAACTTTCATACATAACCTTTTATAACCTTGACGGTAGCGGTATTCTTATTTTGCTAATCCAACGAACGAGGCACAATAATAACCTTGTGACAATCCGTGGTACCTATATGTTATAAAAACGAATCCATAGAAGATAAGCCTATCTATGAGCTATTTTCTCTATTGTTTCCAAACCGCTAGTGTCGGTTTGGTTCCACCGAATCGGCGTCAGGGTCGGGTAGCCTTGGTGGGCCCAGTACACGTCTGTGGTGGGGTCATTATTGGGAATGGCTTTTCCAGAGAGCCAGAAGCCCAAGTGGCCTGACGGATCGTGCATTTCCTGGATGGCATTATCATATCGCTGCAGTCCCAGTTGTACCACTTTGAGATGGTCCCATGTCAGGTGCTCCGCCGGTTTGGGCATATTGAGATTCAGAATGCCTTTGTATTTCTTTTCTACAAAGTAGGTCTCAATCACATCTAAAGCAAAGGTTGACGACACATCCAAGAAATCCGCTTCTTTGGTGGTTTCTGCCGACACCGCGATGGACGGAATATCATAAAAAACACCTTCCAGTGCGCCAGCCACGGTACCGCTATAGAGACAATCGCTTCCTGTGTTGTACCCATTGTTGATACCTGACACAATGAGATCCGGTTTGTCCTCTTTCAGCCAATGTTCCAAGGCCAGTTTGCAGCAGTCTGCGGTAGTACCACTGCAGGAGAGTACAGAAATATGATCGCCATAACTTTCTTTATGCCACAATCGCAGAAATGTCTGAAGCGATAAGGAACTAGAGCAGGAACTCCGCCCCTGGTTCGGTGCAATCACCGTCACCCGGCCCAACTGGGCCAATTTCTTCGCCATAGCGATAATCCCAGGGGCTTCAAAACCGTCATCGTTGGTGAGGAAAATGTGCATACGTATAATTACCTTTCATTTGTAAATCGATGATAAGCGGGAAATAGGAGTGACTGGTAGACTGGTGACTCGTGACGGGGAATATTCATCCTAGTCACAAGTCACCAGTCACGAGTCACCTTTTTCTTTCAAAAAACAAAAATATAATCGGAATGACCAAGAGAGTAAACACGGTAGACGTAATGAGCCCGCCGATGATGACCCAGGCCATGGAACTTCTGGTTTCTGAACCTGCCGTAATGGCCAGAGCCGTGGGAAGCATACCTACAATCATGGTGAAGGTAGTCATAAGAATTGGGCGCAGTCTGGCCCGACCGGCTTCTACTACAGCCTCTTTGGCTTTCATGCCATGTTGATGCATCAAGGTCAATGTGTAGTCCAACAGCAAAGTCCCGTTTTTCGCCACTACGCCATCCATGACGATGATACCAATCATGGAATACAAATTGATGGTATCATTCATCAGAAATAGGAACAGCAAGGAACCAATGAGACCAAAAGGCAAGGAAAACATACGAATGAATGAGGTCTTGGCCGATTCATAGAGCACAGACAAAATCATATACACCAGGAGCATCCCCATCAGGAGGGCACTCAAGAGTTCAATGAAACTTTCTCTCATGCTGTCTGCCTGTCCGGAGAAGCGGAAAGACACTGATTTCGAAAGTCCCAACTGATTCAAATCATGGGTCACTTCTTCGATCACTTGACTGAGCGGCCGGCTTCCTGGGTTGCCCCCAATGATAATGGACCGCTGTTTATCGGTGCGGTTAATGGTAATTGGTCCCACTTCGTCTTTGATTTGTGCCACATCAGACACATGGACAATGCCCTGTTTCGTTTGAATCGGCACAGCCCCCAGGTCAGAGCTTTTATAACTTTCTCCGCCAGCAAAATACACATTGATATCCGTATCATTGCCATCGTTCATGGCATCATTAGGAAGTACGCCAGCCCCGGCCCCGCTGATGGCAGACGAAAAGGTATCATACAATTCACCGATCGTGATGCCGTAATATTTGAGTTTTTCCCGATTCGGAATAATGGATATTTCCGGTAACCCTTCCTGGTAAGTGGAGCTCACATCTGTGACCCCATAAGAGCCTTGTTTCAGCATGGTCTGTGCCATTTCCGATGCCCGAATCAAATCTTTCATATCATTGCCACGAAGTTCCAATCGGAAAGCCCCGCCACCTTGCCCCAAACCGCCGCCGGACGTTCCCGATACGGAAGCCTGGTCTTCTTTGATACGTACATCCCCATCGGTGATATGGGTGGCAATCCACTGGCGCATCTCGTCGGTGATGGTCCAAATGGAACGGTCCCGGTCCTGCCGGTCCACCAAAGATACTCGAACACGGCCGGAATTGACGCCGTTGCCGCCGCCCACCATGGCCATATAATTTTTTGCTTCCGGAAGCTGGGCAAGGTAATTTTCTATCTGGGTCGTTACTTTGTCGGTTCGTTCGATACTGGCGTCGGTGGGGAGCTGAATCTGCACATTGAACCCACTTTCATCAGTACGCGGCATGTATTCGGTCCCAATCAAGCCCAAGGGCACCATCGCTACGGTCAAGACGAAAGCAATCGCCACGGCAGCAAACAATTTCTTTTCATGGAAAAAGCTCCAGTGGAGAAGCCACGTGTATTCTTCTTCCAAATGTTTCTCCCACCGGTCCACCGCCCGCCATAGTTTCGTATCCGGCACATGAAGTCCGTTTTTGAAAAACTTCGACGCTAGCATCGGGGTGAGCGTAAAGGAAATAAAAAGAGAGAACAGCGACGCAAAGACAATGGTAAGACCGAACTGCTTAAAAAACTGGCCAGTCATACTATTCATAAATGCAATCGGCAAGAACACCACCACATCGCATAGCGTAATGGCGATGGCGGCCATGCCAATTTCCATACGGCCATTGACCGCCGCTTCCTGGGCTGCTTCCCCTTTGGACAGATGGCGATGAATATTTTCCAGCACCACAATGGAATCATCCACCAAGATGCCGATACAGAGGGTCATCCCCATAAGGGACATCATGTTGAACGTGAATCCTGCCAGATACATCACAAAGAACGTGGAAATCAGCGAAGTCGGAATAGCGATAATAACCGACGCGGTGGAGCGCCAGCCCCGCAGGAAGAAAAACAGCACCAATCCGGTAGTGATGAGCCCTTCTATCAGTGTGCCCAGTGTATTGTGCAAGGCCGTTCTGACGTAATCGGCCGAATCATTGACCACCACGAACTGGTAATCCGGGTATTCTTTCCGTATTTCCTCTAGGACCTGCATGACTCCATCGGCGGTGGATACCAAGTTGGCATTGCTGTTTTTGTAAATAGAAATACCGATGGCGTCCTGCCCATTGATGCGGGCAAAGCGAGACACCTTCTGGTCCTTCCTGACCACATCGCCGATGGCCGTAATAGGAATACTGCTGCCGCTTGGCGTGGTGAGGTGAATCTTTCGGATATCTTCCACCGTATCATATTGGGCACTCAAACGAATCTGGGTCTGCCGCGTATCGGTGTAGGAAGACCCAGCGGGGGCTAATTTATTTTCCTTTTTCAGCGTACTTACGATATCATTCATGGAAATGCCATAATGAGCCAATTTATCCCGGTTCACGCGAATGGCAATTTCCTTATCGCGACCCCCATGGAGTTCCACATCGGACACGCCATCCGCCTTGGTAAATTCATTGGTCAGCGTGTTATCGGCCAAGGAATACATATCATCCAAAGGGTGGCTGGACATCATAGCCAAATCAATAATCGGTGCCGCATCCATGTCGCGCTTTTCCACCACGGGATCGTCCGCATCATCAGGCAGTTTCCGCCGGATGGCATTGACCTTCTGGGCCGCATCGATAGCCGCCGCATCGGCATTGGCGTCGAAATTGAGCTCCAGTGTCACCTGACTGCGACCGGTCTTTGACTTCGATGTGATATGCTTCACATTGGACACCGAAGACAGCGCATCCTCCACGGGCTTGGTGATTTGCTGCTCCACCGATTCTGCATCGGCTCCATCGTAGCGTACACTGACCACCACATAGGGCACGTTGATGTTAGGATACAGTTCTACCCCAATCCGCCAGTAACTATAGAGCCCCAGCACCACGAAGAACAGGACGATCATGAAAATGCCAATCGGATGGGTCACGGAGTAGCGTGTTAAATTGAAATGTTTCATATCACGCCTCCTTGTGAGTGATATCCACGGTCATGCCATCCTTCAACTTAGAAATATTGGTCACTGCCACCTGGTCCCCTTCAGACAGGCCTTTCTTGATTTCCAAGAAATCATCATTGGCCAGGCCCAACCGAACGGTCACTTTCTTTACCTTTCCATCTGGGGAAACAAGGAACACCGATTTCTTTCCGTTATCATCCACCACAGCGGCTTTCGGCAAGAATAGCGTATCTTTTCGCATCACCGACGTCACATCGCACTGCCCAAACATGCCACCTCGCACTTTACCAGAAGAAGCATCCAATTCCAAACGCACTCGATAGGAGCGAGTGGACGAATCAATAGACGGACTGATGTAAATCAATTTTCCTGGTACGCTATCACCCAAAGAATCGATCTCCACATCGACATCCATGCCTTCTTTCAGAATGGTCATGTCCTGCTCGGCCACATCACAATCCAAGTACAAATGGCTATTATCCACCACGGTCAACAATTTTTGTCCCGCCGTGGCCCACTGGCCGATTTCTGCCTGGCGATAGCCGATGACCCCATCTATCGGAGACACCAGAGACATATCCTCCGCCTGGGCTTCCAAGCCTTCCACGGTATACTGTGCTTTCGCTGCAGCTGCATTCTTTGCCGCAATCACCGCCGGACTATCGCCTACCATCTGGTTGGCCAGACTGTCCAAGGCAGATTTAGCTTCCATCATGGCCCGGTACTTATCATCTCGCTCCTGCATAGACACTGCCCCCTGGTCAAAAAGGGTCTGGTACCGTTCATAGGTGGTGCGGGCATTGTCATAATCACTTTGGGCCTTCATGGTTCCGGCCTCATAAGTAGACCGACTTTCCACCGCTTCCGCCGAAGCCTGATCACTGCCAGCCCGATTGGCCTGGATAGAAATCAGAAGGTCCTTCGTATCCTGGGTAAGCAGCACTTCTCCCTGATGGACCTGGCTGCCTAAGTCTACGGAAATAGACGCAATGCGACCAGCATATTTCGGAGAAATATCCACCGAAGCCTTGGGAACCGTTTCACCAGAAAGAATGACCCGTTTCATCATGTCCTGCTTCTTCATGGTGGTCACTTCCACAGAAGGACGAAGCGCGTCAGGTTTCTTTCCCCCATTGTCCCGATGGGTATAGCAATAAATCCCCACCATAGCCAAAAAGAGAATCACCATCCAAGCTATATATTTAAACCGTTTTTCATGGATCCATTGGGTCGACATAATTTTTCTCCTTAGTAAAAGGTGTATGATGTGATACGTATTGTGACAGTAAGTAGAAAATCCGCTAGTGGTTATAAGGTTCTTAGGTTGCTCAAGGTTCTAAGGTTTCTCAGGTTCCTCGAATGTGCCAAGAAAACTCCTTTCTCACAAACGAACTATCTCAAATCCCTTTCTGTCACTATGATTTTACTTGTCATTGTTTCTATTATACCTCAAACTTCCCACCTTAAAAATATCATTTCATATTGATACATACTGGGCTAAAGTAGTATATAAAATAAATACCAGCCCTTTAATGCTTACATACACGAACAATTATAAAGCCCCAAACAACCAACAACTAACAACCAACAACAATATTCAAAAAAGTACTTGCAATTTTCAGCGAAATAGTGCATAATAATACTCGTCAGTTACACATGGGCGATTAGCTCAGCTGGGAGAGCGTCTGCCTTACAAGCAGAATGTCAGCAGTTCGATCCTGTTATCGCCCACCAAATAAAAAATGCACTTA